>DJVY01000077.1 GCA_002440885.1 Bacteroidales bacterium UBA6244 | reverse complement strand
ACCTCTGGAGTACCGGCGACACCCTACCCGAAATTACCGTAAACACCGAAGGGCTCTACACCCTGCAGCTCACCACCCACAACCTATGCGAGGGTGCTGATTCCACCTACCTCAAAATGCTGGAAGCCGAATCACCTTTTCTTGTCCCCAACGCTTTCACCCCCAACAGCGACGGACTGAACGACACCTTCCGCCCGGTTGCTACAGGCGATCTGATTCGTCAGTTCAGCATGGTAATCTACAACCGCTGGGGGCAACTGATCTTCGAAACAGCAAATCCGGCTGAGGGCTGGGATGGGAAGGATGCACCGGCGGGGGTTTATAGTTGGGTGATCAGTTATTCGGATATGGTGGGGAAGGTTGTGAAGATGAGGGGGAGTGTAACGTTGATAAACTAACACCACACCAAAACTCTTGCACCTTGCAAAAAACAGGATAAAATATAGAAAAGATGTATTTCCTTTTCTTTAATTCATGATTAAATATGAGTAAATTAATGGAATTTTTATTACTTTTGAACTTCATTTTAACCTTAATTTTTTAAATGAACCTGCAATACCTTACCGAAAACAATAATCCCGCAACTGCGGGGCTGCCCGTTTGCAGAAGCATTATTGTTTTAAACGGGGGGGGGGTATTGCAACCCGGTTAATTGCTGTTTAAGCCTGATAAAACACTGTATAAGCAGTACAGGCAAATCCCTGCAATTCTCGGGCTATCTGAAAAGATTCCCTCCTTAGTATAATGGGTTATAAATTACCTCCCTGAATTGATTTCAACAAATTTCTTTAACCATTAAATCAATAAAAAATGAAAAAGATATTACTTACCATTTTCATGCTTTTGGTAGTAGCAGGAATCAACAACCTCAAAGCACAATGCTGGCATGAAATCACTGTTAATTGGACGGGTGACTGTGTTTATCCTGACGATAAAACTGTTTATGCAGTAAACTTAACCATCATAAATGAATGCACAACACCAAGCCAAACAGTTTATAATGTAAGCCAGCCTTTAACAACGAATAACACTAGTTACCTTTTTTGTATTCCAAATCAACTATGTACTATCGATCAACAGGAACCTTGCTTTAAAGTGATTGTTACATGTGCTAAGGTACATATAGACACACACGAAATTGTATGTCGTAAACAGATGACAAACAATTATAATTGTGAGGAACTGATAAACCTCGGTACAATTGGACTAATTTTGGAATAAAGAAGTTTATTGTGAGTGTGATAGTTTAATCTATTGCACTTACATCTATAATCTTATAATAATAATGAGACACGTTTTTACCCTTTTATTTCTGTTGATTAATCTCTCCCTTTGGGCCCAGAAAGAATCGAACATCTGGTATTTCGGTTATAATGCGGGATTAAATTTTAACACCGGTGAACCTCAAGTTATCCAAACGCATAACAACGTTCATACCATGTTTGGCTCTGCTGTTATCAGTGACAGTTTAGGAAACTTGCTATTTTATAGCGACGGAAGAAAAATATTTAATCGCGAGCATAATATCATGTCTAATGGTGACAATTTATTTGATGATGATTACTTTGCAACCCAAAGAGTGTTGATTGTTAAATCACCTGCTAATCAGAATTTGTATTACGTATTTTGTGTTGGAAGGAGCCCTATTTTCACTAATGGAAAACTTGGTTTATGGTATAGCATTGTAGATATGAATCAGGAAAATGGGTTAGGTGTGGTTATTCAACGTAAAACACATATTGGTGCAGCCGATGATGCTCAGGAAAAACTAACAGCTGTGAAACATAAGGATGGAAAAAGCATTTGGATATTGACCCGAAAGACAGTAGAAGAGAAGTTTGCAGCTTTTCTGTTATCAGAAAATGGCTTGAATACAAATCCGGTTTTGAGTGAATATGCTCTTCCCCCTAATCATGGGACTCCTGGAGATTTAAGGGGTTACATGAAGGTTTCATATGATAAGAAGTACCTATTTGCTGCATCTGAAAATACTTATCCACAATTTGCTACTGAGATTTGCAAATTTGATGATGAAACGGGTGAAATTACATATTTGTACTACATCTTGAAAGAAGATGAAGCATTCACAAAACTTCATCCATTTGGGATTGAATTCTCACCCGATTCAAAATTAGTTTATATAGCTTATTACCGCCCGGCAGGTACACCAATTTCTGGTATTGATATTTATCAGTATGATATGACCAAAGTAGATGATCCCGTTGCATTTTCCCAATCAGCTATTTTAATTAATCCTGGATATCCTGTAAGAGGTCCGGGTGTTGGATTACAATTAGCTACTGATGGCAAAATTTATTGTTCTTTTCCTGAAGATGTACCTCCTGATTATTATAAGGTTAGCGTTATTAATAAGCCCTGGGAACGTGGCTTGGAATGTTCTTATCAAAAGGATGCAATTGACCTTGGTGCACATCAGGTGAGATGGTGTTTTCCCAATTTTCTTTTAGACCACTTATACCGTTTTGAATGGGAAGGAAACTGTGCCGGAAAGGAAAACGGTGTTAAGTTTAAGCCTAACTTCAATCCAATACCTGATTCAATAAGATGGGTATTCAGTGACCCTGATGCCGGCATTGACAGTGTTTCAACGGAATTAAGTCCAACCCATTATTTTACTCACGCCGGTGATTTTGAGGTGATTGTTGATGTATGGTATCCTCCCACACCCAATAATCCAATGGGGAGGTATGAGCATACTTCGAGGGTGATTACAGTGGAGACAGCACCTGAGCCAGACCTTGGAAGTGATATTCAAAAATGTGAAGGAACAACCATTCTATTGAATGCAGGCACTGAACCGGGCGCTTATTCATGGAGCAACGGTGCATTCGGGCCAAACCTGAATACAATTTCTGTTTCTGATACCGGAATGTATTGGGTTAGGGTGAGAAACACTTATGGATGTTATGGCTCCGATACAATAAATGTGTCACTTTATCCATCCCCATCACTCGATACCACCAACCTTATCCTCTCCCCCACCACCTGTGGTGGCAGCACCGGCGCCATACGCGGGCTAACAGTCAGCGGAACTGAACCGATTGCCCTTGCATGGAAAAACAATGCAGGTACAGTATTATCAAACAATGCCGACATTTTTAACCTGCCCGTTGGCAATTTCTACCTGTGGGCAACCGATGGCAACGGGTGTACCAGCCTGGTGTCGCAATACACCATCAGCGATGCCGGCGATGTGCTGATTGCCTCTGTTTCTCATTCAGACTCCTACTGCGGACAAAACAATGGCAGCATTACCATCACCGCTGTCAGCGGACTGAGCGATATGCTCGAATATTCAATTGACAATGGGGTTAACTGGCAAAACCAAGGCTTGTTCGAAGATTTATCACCCGGGACAAACTATTATGTCCGGGTAAGAGTGCCTGACGGCTCCGGATGCCAGGCTGTGTATATCAGCAATCCGGTTATAATTGAAGATTTCTCCGGGCCGCAGGTAATTGCCTCCGCGGAACCCGCCACCGGCAGCAACCCCAATGGAAGTATAACCCTCACAGCAACCGGATTTGGCAACCTCACCTATAGCCTGAACGGCGGCACACCACAATCTTCAGGCGAGTTCACGGGATTAATTGCAGGAACCTACACCTGGCGTGTTGAAGATGAAAACGGATGCTTTACCGAAGGCAGTATTGAAGTAGGACAGGAAGCAGGTTTCATAATTTCAGCCATAGCCGGCAATTCAGCGGTGTGCCTTGGCAATGCGCCCGTTGCGCCTTTGCTTATTGAAAACTTTACCGGTGTTCAGGCTTTTACCGCCACGCTGGAATACGATGCCACGCTGGTAAACTGCGAAGGTTTTCTTCCCGGCAGTGTTCATCCCCAGCTTGAAGCCAACCTCACTGCCCAAGTCTTTCCGGCCTCACAACGCATCGTTGTCACCTGGTCGGGCAGTGCGCCCTTAACCCTCACGGGAACAGTAACCGTGCTCGATCTGGTATTCAGTGCCACGCAGGCAGGCAACAGCTTCCTTACCTGGGATCAGGCACCGGCTGCTACCTGGTTTACCGGTGAATACGGCAGCATTGAACCGGAGTTTCACATCGGAAACATACAGGTAAACAATCCGCCTGTACTGGCACAGCAGTTTCCCGAAAA
>DJVY01000080.1:30717-49568 GCA_002440885.1 Bacteroidales bacterium UBA6244 | reverse complement strand
TCTCCATCACCGATTGATAATACAGTTGCAGGTTTTTTACCGACTCTTCCGACATGCCTTGTTGTACTTTTTGATGGCAATCGAGACAAATAGCCAGCTCATAAACAGTGGAAGAAAAATCGTATCCGGGATAGTTTTTCATGGCTTTCTCCACCACATAAGTAACGCCGGGTGCATGCAGCGATCGTCCGCAAACCTGACATTGCTTAAACGGCTCACCTGCCGAATCGGAATAAAACCGCTTTGGAATTTCTATTTTCAGATACTTTTCGTGATCGTGCATGTGTAAAAATTGTTCTGCAAAATTAATGTAATATTCTTTGAATTGAAAAACTACGACTTTCCTTTAACGAACGAAAAAGCCATGGCAAATGCTGGAAGCTTCTGATCAGCTACGTCCATAATTAGGCAAGAAAACCCTTCGCAGTCTCTATTTAGTAACCACAAACCGGCCAACGGCTTTCATTTGGTTTTCTAGCCAAACAACCTGATAAATGCCCGGCATCCAGTTACTGACATCCACTTTTAACCTATTGTTTTCAGAAGTAGTGCTCAACACCTGTTGTCCTTTTATGTCAAAGCACGAAATTTCGGCCTTGGAGGCAAGCTGCTGCCCTACAATAAAAGTTACCTCACCTTTAGCGGGATTAGGAAATATGCCCAGTTGATTACTCATTTTATCGCGATTTTCGGAAAGACCAAGTACTGTTGTGGCTTCTTTCAGCACGATGTCGTTGTTTACATCGAAAAATAATGCGCCGGGTTCAACAGGCAGATCAAAAACAAAGTGTTCGGAATTAACAGTATTGTGTACCCTGAAGAGGGTATCTGTGAGGTCGAAATAAAAAACCTGTATTTCGATATCCATTGGGAAAAACGTATCATCGCCCTGCACCTGACTGGTAGTAAAATGAACCTGCCAGCCGCCGTCGGGTTTTTCCTCAAAAGAATACTCGTTATCGTACACCGGGTGATTGGGTTGTTCGAGCCAGGCATCGAAATACCAATGCATATCTCTATTGGCCACTTCACTAATTTTCTCAACAAAATCGTAGGTTACAGCACTTTTGAACTTAAAGTTGACGGTGTCTTCTGCGTAAGCCTTTATGGCCTCAAAAAACACCTCATCACCAAGCAGGTAACGCAACTGATGAACAATACAGGCCGATTTGGCGTAAGTGATGGCATAGTCGAACATCACACCATTCGAGGGTAAGTTGGTGTTCCACCAGGCGTTGTAAATCGGCCAGCCGGGATTCATATTCTTGTAGGTGGCGGCATAGTTTAGAATTCGCCCTTTGTAATCGTTGTAGAAACTGCCTTTTTCCATCCAATAAGCTTCCGACCAGGTAGCAAATCCTTCATTAAGCCATAAGTCGGCCCAGGTTCCGGGGCTGATCATGTCGCCAAACCACTGATGCGCAAACTCATGCACCATCAATCCTTCATCCCAGCAATCGTAACACAAGGTGGTCAGGGTTTGGTTTTCCATCCCACCCCAGTTGAACTCATCGTTAACCGTGGCAAAACCACTTTTTGTAAATGGATAAAGACCGTAGCTGTTTGAAAAATAATAGGCCATATCCTTAACTTTGTACATATCAGTTACATGTGGCACATCGTCGGCATAGTAATACACAAAGGGAATTTGTGCATTGTCACCGGGGCGTGTCCAGTAAATAGTAGACTTTTGGTATCCTTTTTTCGCGGTTATAACCATGAGATAAGTAGCCACCGGGATTTCGCTTAACCAGTGGTACTCCATCGTTCCTCCGGCTAACACGCTGTCAACCAGCGTACCATTCGACCCAAGCAACACATCATCGGGAACCAGTGCGAACAGCTCAAACGAAGCCTTATCGGCAGGACTGTCGTAACACGGAAACCATTTCCTCGCTCCCTGCGGTTCATTGTCAGTAAAAAGATAGCCGTTTGAAACAAAAAACGCCTGATCTTCTACCTCCAGGTGAGCATAATCGACAGTGACTGAAACAGCCTCTCCGGGTTGATAAGTCCGGTCGAGTTGAATGATCAACAGGTCATTTTCCTGATTAAAGGAAACACCGCCACCCGACACACCGCTTACCAGCAAGGAAGTTTGATCGGCATTGAGCGTGATCTGGTTTAAAACAGAATCCACCAGAAGATCAACAACAACCTGCCCATTGAAGGTTTGCGTGTAAGGAGGCTCGAAATTATCAAGGAAATCCACTGATAGTGTGTATTTCTGCACGTCGAAACTATGCACGGGGGTATTAGGGCCAAGTAACTCAACGTGCTTGTAATCAGGGCGTGCTTGTTTTTTTTGTGAGCAACGGTACGATCCGTAGGACTCCACCTGAGCTATCAGAAAAACCGGGGCAAAAAGCCAAAAGGCAAACAGGAAAAATTTCATGGAAAAAGACATAATCAACAAGGGTTTATTAATGAGACGAAGCAAAGTGCGAAAGTAGTAAAATTAAGATGAGTATTCACACAGAAGGATAAAACTTAAAAAAATGCATGACAAACTTAATTTTTTCATGCTTCAAATCCATTGACAGATCATTGTTTTGTTTTAAAAGCTATATTTACCTTTTGTTTCAACATGAAATTTTCCACAAAAAGGCTAACCCTTATCAGTAAGCGATTCAACACGTTATTGCTTCTGGTATTGCTTGCCGCATACTTAAGCGAGGCTAGCGGACAACTACCGGCAGATTCAAACGCCATAAATCTCCATGACGCAACAAACCGGCTGGCCAAGGCACGACCACTCATTTTTAGGCAACCTGATTCGGTTTCATTATTGGTTCTTCCTATCGAAAAAGTGATATTAAAAGAAGGTGATGCCTCAATCAAGGCTGAATATTTTAATGTTCGCGGACTAATGTGCTGGCAAGCAAACCAACCCGAGCAATCAATCATCTGGTTCAAAAAAACCCTTCAACTACCTCTTTCTGAAGCGCTGACGAACGCTTTCGCTGAAGCGGCCAATAACACGGGAGCACTTTACAGACGGCAGGGCCTCGCCGACAGTGCCAGAGTATACTTAAACCTGGCGTTGGAAACAGATATTGCTCGCAATAACACCAGAGGGATAAACAAAACACTTTACGATCTGGGGACGATGGAGATGAATATTGGACATTACGAACTGGCTTACCAAAACCTGGTTGCAGCATTGCGATCACAGGAGAAAACCAATGACAGCAGCTTCAGGCTGTATACGCTCACCGCACTAGGAAATCTTCATTTCTTCCTTGGTAACAACCCCAAAGCCAAAGAATACTACCTTGATGCCCTGAATATGGCACGACACATTGGCGATTCATCACAAAAGGTGCTGTTATTAAGCAACCTATCTGCCATTATTGATGACTCCATAAATCTTGAACAAGCAAACCGATATGCCCGTGAAGGGCTCATCATGGCTTTAAAAAGCAATGATTACAACAGTCTGGTTGCATTCTACGGCAATCTGGCCAACGCTTACATGAAGCAAAACAAAACCGACAGTTCACTCATTTATTACGAAAAAGGGCTGGAATATAGCACAAAAGCCAACAACCAGTATTTGGTGAACAATTTCCATCTTCAAATGGCTCGGGCTATACAACAATTAGGAAAGAATAATGAGGCCTATGACTTGTATAGGCTGGGATTTAAAAGTGCTGCCAGGATAGACAACCTAACGGGCATGCGCGATGCGCTGATGGGAATGGCCGTCATCGACAGTTTGCGAGGTGACTACCGACGATCACTCATGCACTTCACGGAAGGAACCAAATGGAACGACAGCATTCAAAAAACCGAATCGAATAACCGCATTTCGGAACTTGAAATAAAATACGAAACCGAAAGAAAGGAACGAATTATCGAAGAGCTGGAGAGCAAAGACCACTACAACAAATTACTACGACTCGTGGGAATCCTTTTTACCACAGCAGCCATCATTGTTTTATCACTTCTGGCTCTGCTATACCGAAAACAAAAACTAATTGGCCTGCACCGTGTGGCAATACTCAAAAAAGAGCGAATACATGCCCGGGAAATGCTCAACAACAACCGCAAAGAACTCACTGCCCATGTATTATCTCTGGCAAAAGCGGAAGAAGTAATCAGAAATACAAACACCCAGATAAACCACCTGATACCAAAAGTGGACAGTGAGACTTCAGAACAGCTCAACACACTGATTAGCAACCTTCGCGGCAGCCAAAACAGTCAGAAACTATGGCGCGAATTCGAGCAACGTTTCGATGAGCTTAACAATGGATTTATAAACAAGTTGCTGTTGCAATACCCCAGCCTCTCTCCTACCGAAATCAGAATGTGCGCCTTGTTACGCTTGCAACTTTCCACAAAAGATCTGGCCGAACTTACCCAACGCTCACCACGCACCATCGAATACACACGCACCAATATCCGCCGCAAAATGGGTCTGAGTTCAACCGACAACCTGCTCACGAAGTTATGGTCGATTGAATAAATTTTTGCACTGCGGTTCAGAAGCATTATTGCTTCAAAACTCAAATACATGCCCTCCATTGTGAAACTTTTGGCTGAAAAGCCAAAAAATGGTTAAAACACGGGATTATTTTAACATTTTTGCGCCTACCCAGTATTTTTCACGTAGCCAAAAATTTGCTTTAGGGGCTTATCAGGTTCTACATTTGCATTAAATCAAATTAAAAAAATATGACAAATATCATCACACAACCACTGACCCGGCAACTGCTGGTCTTCACCATTACAATTGCCCTAGTTATAACTTCATCATGTAAAAAATCCGATCCCGTTCCCACAACAGACGACCAATTGGAGTTTATTGAGGAATACGAAATTACCTATGAGGACTTGAACGCCCAGATAGCCATGCTGACCGACGACCCCAATGTGTATGATTATCCCGATGTGCTCAACGAAATGCGGCTTGAAGCTGAGGAACCTGGGATAAATACCATCTTGGTGAGTAAAGTTTCCTATTGGTCTGTTGATAACCAGGGCAAAGCTAAAAAACTGACGGGTCTCATTATGCACCCACTATTAAAACTAGGAAAAATGCCACTTATCTCCTTAAACCATGGTACTGTCCTTGAGAAAAAATATGGACCTTCTCAATTTAACCCTTTTTTGGTTAACGAATACCTGGACTTCGCCGAGGTCATTATCGCTGAAGCAATGGCTTCATGGTACGGATGGACGATTATCATGCCCGACTATCAGGGCATGGGCGACGACAAAGACGAGAATCATCCTTATTGCAATACTGAATTGCTGGGCGTAGCTACCGCAGATATGATAAAAGCTGCGAAAACAACCCTTTTAAAAAAGTATCGCATTAATTGGACAGGAAAAACCTTTCTTATCGGATATAGCGAAGGCGGATTTGTGACCATGAGTGCCGCACGTGAGCTGGAAAAACGAAATGAGGCATTTAATGGTTCCGCTTGTCTTGATGGCCCTTACGACTTATCAGGCACTATGCTCGACCTTATGCTCAGCGACAACCCCTTCCCTGTCCCCTACTTCCTGCCTATGCTGCTGGTGGGCTACAACACCATGTACCCTGCCCTATATCCTTACGATCAAATGCTGGTTTCGCCCTACAAAGAGGACATACCCAAATATACCACAGGTTTTTACAGCACTTCACAGGTAAACAGTATCATGCCTGAAAATCATATCCTTAAAACCGTTTTCACCTCCGCCTTTATCGACACCTTAACCACCCATACAAGTAAGGCCTATGTTACCTTGCAGAACAACAGCAGCTATGTTAACTGGACGCCGAAAACGGAGATGCTCATATGGCATTGTAAAAACGACGACTGTGTGCCCTTTGGCAACTACGAAAAAGCAAAAACAGCTTTTGGTACCCTCTCCAATGTATCTTTTGTAGAATGGCCACCTGTAGATCCCATTTTCGGCCAGCCCATCCATGTGTCGGTCGCCCCACGCGCATTTAAAGAAGGAGCAAGCTGGATTTATCACCGAGCCAAGTATTGATTACCGCATTCGTGGATACACAAACTGCTTAGGAAACCTTGACGCATAAATAGCTATAATTAAATAATTTAAAACTAAATTTAAAAGTCATGAAAAAGCTTTTTTTACTATTCCTGGGTGTGATTGCAGGCTGCTTTTTGCAGGCTCAATGGGTATCAGATCCCTTTATAAACACCCTTTTATCTAAAGGAGACACCACCTATTCCTATGGTGTGTTTCGAGAAAGTCCAAAGGACAGCTCCTATTTCCATCTTTACTATAATCATGTTGATGATCCAACAGTAAATTATGTCATTTACCTACAGAAATATGATTTCAATGGCCTAAAGCAATGGGAAAATGAAGGAATCCTTATAAGTGGCGGCCCACAAAGAACATGGGTTCCTGATATGAATCTGGTATTTAACCATGATAGTTGTATGTATATAGCTTATTCCAGGATTGTACCACCAACGGGCACTACAGACACGCTGGTTCACATTTATATGAATAAGGTTACACTCAACGGTGAAAAACTCTGGGGAAACGAAGGAAATGATATCAGTGAACCTGACGACTTCGGTGATTATGGCCCTGAACTGTTGGTTACGCAGCATAACAACGTCGTGATTAGCTATGACAATTCTTATCGGGATGAATTTCTCGAAGATTTAGATGTTTACAAAGTCAAAGTGAAGCAATTTGCTTCTGATGGAAGCCTAATGTGGTCGAAGGTTATGCCCCGAAACCCTGCTAACATGGACTGGGGCTCCCGCTTGGTGGAATTGGACAACCTTAATCTGATGATCCTTTATAAACACGACACCATTTTTGAAGACCCGGATACGGCCGCATTATGGTATGATCAGTGTATACGTTCGTGGCAGCTTGACCTCAGTGGAAATCCCGTTTTTGAACAGCCCAAGCAGGCGTTTAAGTACCCCATGTTGCTTAGTGATGTATGGATTAACCCAATTGATTGCAGGAAAGACAAAAATGGTGGTGTGTATTTTTCAGCCAATTATTCACAAGACTATGTATTTAGAACATTTATTCAATACCTCGACGAAAACGGCGACACCTTGTTCCCTCATGCCATGAGCGTTAGTACCGGTGACGTAATGAATACCGACAGAGGAAGCTATAACATGACTTACGATGAAGAAACAGACGAGCTAGTGGTATTTTGGATAGAGAAAGTCCTGGATCCGGGAAACCCCAGAAACAGCATTATGGGTCAAAAATTCAACATGGACGGACAGCGTGTCTGGGATGATGAGGGAAAACTTTTTCATCCTATTGTATCAATGTTTGATACCATCTACGGATGGCCTGTTGTTAAACATACAAGCGATGATCATTTACTTTTCTTTTTTTTGGAGAATATACTGGGAGACGACATGGTTAACTTAAAAGCAGAGAAATATAGTCTTGAGGGAATTATGGTTTGGCCGGAGCAAATCCTGATGTCGGGCAGGCCTGATATGAAAGCAGGATTACGCGTGACAAATGAAGCAAATGAGCAATTTGTTGCCACATGGAAACTTGATTTAAGCGCCTTACACATTCCGACTGGTCTTCTGTATGGTCAGAATATCAAGACAAACGGACATATTGGAACCGGCATCAACGACTATACCAATAAGGAAATTTCAGTCAGCATATTCCCTAACCCCGTTGGTAAAGAACAGGCTGTAAACATCAAACTTACCACGCAAAGCTCATCTGATTTGAGCATCCGTCTGATCAACCTTCAAGGGCAGGAGATTTTGACCTGGGGAAACACCAGGTTATCAGTTGGTGAGAATGTGGTTGAAATTCCGCTAAATCATATCCCCGATGGAATTTATTTAATAAATATCGTCACAGCCGAAGGCCTGTATAATGGTAAATTAATTGTGCAATAGTCAGAAATCTAGTTAAACAATAATGAGTTTTATAAACCATTAAGATAGTGTTTTTGTAAAAATTTGGCCATTGGCCACCGGCAGCTACCAAGGAGTTCCATTATTGTGGAACTCCGGGTTTCTGCCAGCAAAAGTGAAGGTCTATTACATTTTCTTATAAATCATTAATTTAATACCATTTAACAATGAAAAAATCATTACTAACTACTGTTGCAGTGCTCTTTATGAGCTTTACACTTTTGATGGGACAGGAAACAAAACCCAATGCAGTTTCACTAAGTTATGGTGTTGCATCCACCGATGAAATCATGAGTATTTGGGGAGACGTTTTCGGAAGCATTGTAGGATATAGCCGGGAAGAGGTAAAAACCTCCGGGGTAATTATCCTGAACTACAACCGCGATGTAGCCAAGTTGTGGAGTATTGGTGGCGGACTGGCCTATGAACAATCCGTTGGAAATGCCTACATTCTGGGCAATAAGGTAGGCAAGGACAACAGATACTACCTTACTATTGCGCTCGAAGGTAGAATTAACTACCTAAAGAAACCCATCTTTAATCTGTACTCGGGATTGGGACTTGGCTACACCATAGCAAAAGGAACAATAACCTACGACGATAAATCTCCTGATACCAAACAGGATTTTAGTCATATCAACTACCAAATCACCGCCGTGGGGTTCAGGGTGGGTAAAGACCTGGCTGGTGTAGCCGAAGTTGGTTTTGGTTACAAAGGAATCGCTAACATAGGGGTTTCTTATCGGTTTTAAACAAAGGTAGAAGTGGGTGGGAAAACTCACCCACTTTGTTCTTCAATAAACACAACAACAATCTAACTCACTTCCATCCCCCAGCTAATAACCCAAATAAGTCATTCATGTTGGTCTCACAAAAAAAACTAATTTTGAGCTCAATTCAATACATGCATGGCTTCGATAAACACAAAAAAACTAAAATCTATCTCACTGGTTATCTGTCATTTTATGGTTGTGGGGTTATTGTTTACTTCTTGTGGGCGACCACACAACACCAAAGAAAAAAAGATTTTCAGGTACAACGAATCATCCGGTCTGGTAAACCTGGACCCTGCTTTTGCCCGCGATCAACCACATACCTGGGTCTGTAACCAGCTTTACGACGGACTTGTGCAACTTGACGACAACCTGGATATCCAACCGGCCATCGCCCACAGCTGGAGCATTTCGGACGATGGGCTTACCTATACTTTCCACTTGCGTGGAGATGTTGTTTTTCATAACGACAAAGCCTTTGCAGGCAAAACCAAGACCGTTTCAGCCACCGATTTCGTGTACAGCCTCAATCGCCTGACAGATCCGGCTACCGCCTCCCCCGGCGCTTGGGTTCTGGGCGCTGTGGCACGCGAAAACAACATGCCCGCCATAACTGCTCCCAACGATACCACCCTGATCATTCGCCTGTCGAAACCCTTCCCTCCCTTTCTTGGAATCCTTAGCATGCCCTACTGCGCCGTCGTGCCAAAACAAGCAGTGGATTTCTATGGCAAAGATTTCAGAATTCACCCGGTTGGCACAGGCCCTTTTCAAATGCAAAACTGGGTGGAAAACATCAAACTCGTACTTAAAAAAAACCCAACCTATTATCAAAAATCCGGCGACACAGCACTTCCCTTGCTCGATGGCATCGCCATTTCTTTCCTTATCGACAAAATGACGGCTTTTATGGAGTTTGCAAAGGGAAACTTCGATTTTATGTCGGGCATAGATGCCTCCTATAAGGATGAAATATTGAATAAATCAGGGCAACTCAAATTAAAATACCAGGACCGCTTTAAGCTCCTCGGGCAACCTTTCCTCAACACCGAATACCTGGCTGTGCTAGTCGATACATCCCTCCCCAGTGTAAAATCAAGCCCATTGGCCTCTAAAAAAATCAGGCAAGCCCTCAATTATGGCTTCGACAGAGCGAAAATGCTGAAATACCTCCGCAACAACATTGGTTTTCCGGGTGTTAAAGGCATTATCCCCAACGGCATGCCGGCTTTTGACGAAAAGGCAGGATATGGTTACACCTATCAGCCCGACAAAGCCAGAACACTGATACAAGAAGCCGGATACAACGACAACCATCCCGTACCTGCGATCACCCTCGTTACCACTCCCGACTACCTCGACCTGATTAAATTTGCTCAGGCACAATGGCAGGAAGTCGGATTAAAAGTGGCTATCGAAGTCTCGCCGGCGGCATCGGTAAGGGAGATGAAAGCCCAGAGTAAACTCCCTTTTTTTCGTGCTTCTTGGATTGCCGACTACCCTGACGAGGAAAACTATCTTTCTTTGTTCTACTCAGAGAATTTCGCCCCGAATGGACCAAACTACACCCACTTCTCAAACCGGCTCTACGACAGCCTTTTCCGTGAAGCTATGATAGAAGTGGAATCTCCCGAACGACAAATACTCTACCGCCACCTCGACAGCCTCATGATACAAGAAGCTCCTGTCATCGTGCTGTATTACGATGAATCGGTGAGGATAGCGCAGAAAAATATAACCGGTCTTACTACCAACCCGATGAATATGCTCAACCTGAAAAAAGTAAGCAAAGAATAATCCACGTCAACCATGTAGGACATAAAAAATCAACATTTATAAAAGAGAAGTAATGGAAAAACAAAAGGTGTCTTTGGTTCTGTCGGGAGGAGGTGCACGAGGCATCGCCCATATCGGCGTGATTGAAGAACTTGAACAACAAGGCTATGCCATCACCTCCATTGCCGGCACATCGATGGGTGCACTGGTGGGTGGGGTTTATGCCGTAGGGAAAATGTCCGAACTGAAAAAATGGCTTTACACCCTCGACAAGCTAAAAGTATTTAACCTCATCGATTTAACCATTAGCGGACAAGGTTTTATAAAAGGTGACAAGGTTTTCAAAAAGATGCGCGAATTTATTCAAGACCAAAACATTGAAGACCTGGCGATACCTTATGCCGCGGTAGCAGTCGACATCCTTGAAAACAAGGAAGTTGTTTTTACCAAAGGCAGCATCTACGATGCTATCAGGGCCTCGGTGGCCATTCCTACCGTGATCACACCCGTGAAAAAGGGAAAGAAATTGCTCATCGATGGCGGTGTACTCAACAACATGCCCATCAACCACGTAACACGTACCCCCAGCGATCTGCTGATAGCCGTTGATGTAAATGCCGACATTAAAGTTGTTCAGCCTCAAGTGAGTGAAGAAGAAAAGAAATCCATGGTCGACAAATACCATAAAATGATTGTAAACTTCTACAAGCAACTCCAGGGAGATAACCGGGAGGAAAAGGAAAAGTCGTTGGGGTACTTCGACCTGATAAACAAAGTCATCGGGCTAATGACCCACCGCATAGCCATGCAAAACATGGAGAAAAATCCACCGGATATCCTTATCCGTACTT
Source organism: Bacteroidales bacterium UBA6244 (assembly GCA_002440885.1). Classification (GTDB taxonomy): domain Bacteria; phylum Bacteroidota; class Bacteroidia; order Bacteroidales; family F082; genus UBA6244. The sequence continues at coordinate 38,273 of DJVY01000080.1, read as the reverse complement.
CACGACACGCCTGCACCACTTTTGATTTCTATATGGCCGATCAACTGGTGGAAATGGGACGGGCAGCAGCGCGGGAAGCATTGGGGAGCATTGGGGAGGGGACGAGAGACTGAGTGAGGTAGTAAAAACTCCTCCACTTTGCTTAAAATTCAATTATTCCTTTAAACACCTCATTGACTGACAACAGAAAAAAATGACACTCGTTTGTATGAAATAAAAAAAGTGACTACCTTTGACCGTCAATAATTTTTAACAAAATATTCATGAATAAGCACCTGCTAAAGAAATATCCCGGATACCAAGCACTTAGGAATTTAAAAAAATCGCAATCAACTTTTAGTGGAATTGCATTCATATTCGGAAGTATCCGTTCGTTATACATATCGCGTCAATAAACCAGAGTACTTAAACCTAAAAATGAAAATATCATGAAACATTTAATGCTAATTTTATTAATTATCCCTACTTTCCTGTTCGGCCAGGAATGGGAAAAAACATTTGGAAGTGGAAAAGCTAATTCGGTTGAACAAACTATAGATGGTGGATACATCGCGATCGGTAATGAGCCTTACTATTCAGACAATGTTTACATGCTAAAAACTGACTCCTATGGGGATACTTTGTGGACTAAACATCATAGTATAAACTCAAGTGAGAAGTTTTGCTCAGGGCATCAAACGGCAGATGGTGGTTATATAATTACCGGCTCAACAAGGCCAACAGACGATTACAGAACCGATGTATTCCTTTTAAAAACCGACAGCAATGGGGATACTTTGTGGTCAAAAGAATATGGTGGAACTTTGGATGAAACAGGCTATTCTGTTCAGCAAACAATGGATGGAGGATACATTGTTACCGGAGGGACAAGTTCCTATTTTTCGGTAGATAAGGTATACCTGGTCAAAACAGATAGTAACGGGGAAACTATGTGGACTAAAACCTACGGTGACAATTATTCGAATGTTGGGCGATCGGTTTGGCAAACCGATGATGGAGGATACTTCATTACCGGCACAACCTATGTAGAATACTCAGCAATAGGTTGGGTGTATATGATAAGAACAGATAGTCTCGGAAATGTTTTATGGACAAACACTTATGATGATGTAGATGAGGATTTTGGGTATTCAGGACAACAAACTGCTGATGGGGGATATATTGTAACAGGCGTAACCGAAAAAATTTATAACAACGCCTTTGACATTCTCCTATTGAAACTAACTGACAATGGTATCATTGACTGGGTTAGAACATATGGTGAAGAGAATAACTCAGAAACAAGTAACTGCGTTCAACAAACGACAGATGGGGGTTATATCATTGCCGGAACAAAACATACAACGAATAGTGCTAACCAAGTATTTCTTATCAAAACCGATAGTAATGGTAACACTTTATGGACCAGAACCTATGGAGGAGAAAAATCAGATTATGGATTGTATGTACAACAAACCTCAGATGAAGGCTATATCATATCAGGTATTTATCAAGACAACAGCGATATTCGCAAAATATACTTAATCAAGACAGATGAAAACGGCATCATTACATTTACCACCGAAATTCCTGCTGAAAACCCAAACAAAAAACTGATAAAAATCGTTGACCTGTCTGGTAGAGAAATTTTCAGTCCTGTCTTGAACACACCCTATATCGAAATATATGAAGATGGAACAATCCAAAAGAAAATGAAAATAGAATAGCACAATACAATATGGAGAGTATATTTATAAAAATGAGTCATTTAGATTCAATGATAAACCTGTGCGGCAGCAACAACGACTCAACTTTTTGAGTTCAAAAAATGCATTGATCGAAGGTTATACCGTTTTAAATTGACAATAAAATGACTGCGTTTTATCCGTCGATATCAATCAGCGGCAATATTCCAAACAATGGCAGAACTTAAAAAGCGTAACCTTGCACCCGGATACCAAGAAAAAGTTCATAGTGAATGGAAAAATGAAGCTGGAAAATTGGAATTAGCTTGCCAATTACGAATAAAAAAATAAATAAGTATGAAAAAGCCTCTTCTTCTAATATTGATATGGACGCTGTCCCTTAATTCGGTCTTAGCACAAACAAATTTTTATACCCGACTCTCTGACTCTGCTTTCGTTTTAACATACCAAAAAGTTCAATACGACCCTGCATATTTTAGGCTTGACTACCCAAACGGAGATGTGCCGGCTGACAAAGGAGTGTGCACAGACGTGATTATTCGGGCTTACCGTAAACTCGGAATCGACTTACAAAAAGAAGTTCATCAAGACATGAAATCTAACTTTGAAAAATACCCAAAAAATTGGGGTTTAAGTCAGCCAGACAAAAACATTGACCATAGACGAGTTCTTAACCTTATGACATTTTTTACCAGACACGGAACGGTCATGAAAATTTCTCAAGACCCTAATGACTTTCAGCCCGGAGAAATTGTTTGCTGGAATTTAGGTGGCGGAATTACCCACATCGGAATTGTCTCCAGAAAAAAATCTCAGGATAGACAGAGATACTTAATCATACACAACATTGGTGCAGGACAAGTTCTTGAAGATTGCTTGTTTACCTACGAAATAATCGGACATTACCGATATAAAAAGTGAAAGAGGCAAGCATGCCGAGAAACCTGACGCTGAGCGATGAGAATCGCCCAGCAATAACTTCTCTGATTTATCTCCGATACGCCAAATCCGTTCTAAGAATCAGAATAAAAGATTTGGTAATTTCTTTCTTGACTGTACGACTAATCGCCTCCCAAGGCACTTTCCAGGTTTTTATCGTAGATGTTCATGGCTTTCAGGCTCATCCCCATGCTGCTAAAGCCCCCATCATGATAGAGGTTTTGCATGGTAACTTTCCTTGTGAGGTCGCTGAAGAGTGTAACACAATAATCGGCACATTCGTCGGCATCGGCATTACCCAGCGGCGACATGCGGTCGGTAAAATCCATAAGCGATCCTACACCTTTCACTCCTGAACCTGCAGTCGTCAGCGTGGGCGATTGAGAAATGGTGTTGACCCTGATTTTGCGTTCACGTCCGTAAATGTACCCAAAACTCCGGGCAATGGATTCGAGCAATGCTTTGGCATCAGCCATATCGTTATACCCATACAACGTGCGCTGTGCGGCAATATAGGAGAGCGCCACCACAGAGCCCCAGCGGCTTATCGCATCAAGTTTAAAAGCTACCTGAAGCATTTTGTGGAAAGAAACGGCACTTATGTCGAGGGTTTTGTTTAAGAAATTATAATCCAGGTCGTTGTAAACACGCTTTTTCCGCACGTTTAACGACATCCCGATCGAATGCAGAATAAAATCTACTTTTCCGCCCATGATCTCCATCGATTGCTCGAAAACATGGGTGAGATCGTCAAGATTGGTGGCATCGGCAGGAATAATGGTGGCATTACATTTTTCGGCCAGCGCGTTGATTTCGCCAAAACGCAAGGCCGTTGGGGTGTTGCTAAGGGTAAATACAGCCCCTTCTTCGTAAGCTTTTTCAGCAACTTTCCAGGCTATTGATTTCTCATCCAACGCTCCAAAAATAATCCCCCGCTTTCCTTTTAACAAGTTATAAGCCATGATGTTTATCTTTATTTAGACTGATTATGGCCGCAAAGATAAAAACAATTTTATTGAATGTACCAAAAACTATTGTTTGCAGAAACCAAAGAAATGTGTATGTCAGCCATTGAGCAACTCGCGTGCCGCTTGTCGCGTAGCATCTGTAATTCGTTCGCTGCTAATCATTTGCGCTATTTCATCAACACGTTCCGGCTGACTCAGCGTTTTGATGCGGGTAAATGTGTTTTGCGTGTCTGTTGTTTTGTACACTTTAAGTTGGCAGCCTGCTGCAGCAGCTATCTGAGGCAAATGACTTATTGATATAACCTGGTGATGCGCACCCATTTGCTTCATCATCAACCCTACCCTACCGGCGATGTCACCGGAAACTCCCGAATCAATTTCATCGAAAATCACCGTTGGAAGCATTTGCTCCTTTGTAATCAGTGTTTTTACAGCGAGCATAAGTCGCGAAAGCTCACCCCCGCTGGCCATGCGTGAAATCTCGCCCGGAGCAACTCCTTTATTGGCACTAAACCAGAAAGTTACCTTGTCGTTACCTTTCTCATTAAACACTGAAAGTCGTTCAACCTTTGCAGCAAAAACCGCCTCTTTCATCCCCAACGACGGAAGCAATTCCTGCACTTGTCGCGAAAACAAAACCGCGTGCTTTGTCCGTTCATCATTTAACTCGTTAGCCTTGGCACGAACTCCTAACCTCGACAAGCTCAGCCTTTTCTCGGCCTGAAGTATGTCCTCTTCAAGCTTTTCTACACCGGCTAGTTGTTGGTCAATAGAGGCTTTGAGCTGCTGTAACCCTTGCATATCTTTTACATGATGCTTAAACATCAATTTATTCAGGGCATCCATTTTTTGGGTCAACATTTCCCATTCTCCCGGACTAAATTCTGTATCAAGCAGTTGAGCCTGGATTTCAGACAACACATCTTTTACCTCAATAATAACAGATTGAAAACGTTGACTCTGAGATTCCGCCGCCGGAAAAACGTTTTTGATCTTATCCATCGAACGAACAATCTGCTGAAGCGATTCAATAACCGGGTTCTGGCCTTCATCCAGCAAAGCTGTGGCCAACGCCAACGTGTTTTTAATTTCTTCAGCATGGTTTAAAAACCTGAGTCTTTCCTCTAGCTGATCGAAATTGTCGCTGTTTAAGTCCACACCTGAAAGCTCCTCATATTGAAACCGGAGCAAATCCTCCTGACGCCTCAACTCGTTACGTTGGTGTTGTAGTTGCTCAAGATGGGAGGTAACTTCTTTGTAATTAACGTACTCGCGCAAATACGCTGCAAGCAATTCCGATCGATGAATAAAGCTGTCCAACACCTCCAACTGAAAAGCAGCTTCTCCCAACTGAAGGGTTTCGTGTTGCGAATGAATGTCGACAAGAAAAAAACCCAGATCTTTTAGTTGCTGTAAATTGACCGGCGTATCGTTGATAAAGGCACGTGATTTTCCCGAGGCGGAGATTTCGCGACGTATCGTTGTAGCAGGCTCTAAATCCAGATCATTTTCTTTGAAAAAAGTGTCCAGATTCAAATGTGAGGTATCGAAAACCCCCTCCACCAGACATTTTTGATTTGTATCCTTTAGCACATTTAAATCGGCACGATTCCCAAGAATAAGCCCCAGTGCCCCGAGCAAGATAGATTTTCCCGCACCCGTTTCACCAGTAATAGCAGTAAACCCAACAGAAAAATCAATTTCCAGGTGATCTATTAACGCGTAATTTTGTACTAGTAAGGATTTTAACATAACCAGATAATTTACCTCCAGGTCAGGGCAAAACTACGAAAAACACAATCAAATTTTACGCGATTATGCCGTGACGACCAATTATTTTCCATGATGGCTCCTCACCAGCTCACGAAACTTGTCGCCACGGTGCTCAAAATTATGAAACTCATCGTAGCTGGCAGCGGCAGGCGACAGTAGGCAAATTTTTCCGGGTTTGGTCTGTTGAATGGCTTTCAGAACTCCGTCAGAAAAGTTATCAAACCAAAATAGGTTTGGCTTAATCTCAAGGTCGAAAAAATCCAGCATACTTTTCCCGGCTTTGCCGATGAAAACAAAGTGCTCCACCTCCGATTTCATTAAAAAATTCGCCAACTCACTATAGTCCAACCCCCTGTCGTAACCACCCAGAATAATCGTCCCTACCTCTTTTAGTGCCTCAACCGCAGCCATAGCCGAAGCAGGAACCGTACTGATGCTGTCGTTGTAGTATGTAATTCCGTTGAACTCGGCAACATATTCAAGTCGATGTGGCAAGGACCTGAACGAAGGCAACACCTGTAACATTTCTTCTACCTCCAGCCCGGCCTTATTACCTGCTGCAATGGCCATAAGCGTATTTATCCTGTTGTGATGTCCTACCAAAGGCCATTGAATAGCTGTATATCGCACTCCAATAAACCTGAATCCATCATTTTTGTCAAGATTTATGTCTGCGAAATCACCATGGTCAGCTACGGTTACCTGTACCGAATCAGCTCCCTCTCCGAGAGCCTTCATCGCATAAGGCCTTATCAAGACATCACATGGCTTTTGAAAGGCAAAAAGATTTTTCTTTGCCCGGGTATAGTTGTCGATATGCGTGAAATAATCAAGATGCTCGGGGAAGATATTCAGCAGAACAGCGATATGAGGCGAATGTTGAACATACTGCAACTGATGGGCAGATAGCTCGAACACAATCCAGGTTTTATCGTTGATTTCGTCGATTTTATCGAAGGCAGGAATTCCGATGTTTCCTAAAAGGACTGTATCAAGGTTGTTTTGGCTTAAAAAGTGAAAAATCAGGGAAGATGTAGTGCTTTTCCCCTTTGTTCCGGAAACACCAATGGTTCGATTTCCGTAATGCTGGATAAACAAATCCGTTTGTGAGGTCAATAAACATTCCGGGTGCAAGTGGTCGGGGTTAAAACTCACCCCCGGCGACTTGAACACAACGGCTTTTTCAGTCAGACATTGCAAATAGTGGCTTCCTGTAACAAAGGTCAGATGGTTATCACCAACGGTCTCTGTATCCTGCTTAACTGACATATTGGCATCAGCCACCACCAACGCGATATCCGGAAAAACACGTCGGATAGTTCGGTAAGTTGACCTCCCCTCGCGTCCGAAGCCGAGTATGATTATCCGTTGATAACCCTTAAGAATTGCTTTTAGAAATTCTAACATCCAGTGCATTTTTTAAAATGGAAACAAAGCGGCTATCCAGGGCATGCTCGTCGTTAAACAACCGCAGCAGGGCTTGAAAATCCTTTTCGGTACTTTTTGCCAAGGGATAATCGCGGAGCAAAACCGGAATGGCATTCGTCGCGTCAAAAGCCTGATTCAGCGCTTGATTGACTTCTGTTGGCGTACCCACACACTCAAAAGGTTTGATATCGGCACGACCCGTAAGCTCCAGAAACGTATTTTTAAGCCCGGACTCTTCAAGTAAATCTTTGTTAAAAACAGCCCTCAGTTTATCAAGCGGGATAAAAGGAGACAATATAATATAGGTAAACAGGCATTTCGGACAAGCTCCGCACCATGTGTCGCTTTTGCTGCCCACATTGCAACTTCTAAATGTAGCCAAGTGGTTTTCAAATCCGGAAAAAAGCCAGGCAATTTGCAACTCACTTAAAGGCCGCAAGAAGCTGAAATAATTCATTTGGCTGTCGACGAAATGATAGATATACCATCTGAAGTCGGATTCAAACTCAAAAGATTTGGAGTATTGATGGTTGATTTTTGTATCGGGGACAGTGCTTTCGTTGGCGCTGTTTTCGTTCGACAAGGCGATATGCCTTACACCGGCAGCACTCGCCACCAAAACCGATACAAATGCAAGCAAAGCAGAAAACGGGGTGTGCCCGTTTAAAAAACCCTGCTCATTCAATTCCAGCATGAGCGGGTCAAGTTTTCGCTGAATCCTCAACACATGATCAGACGAAATTCCGGCGTTGTTAATGGTGCG
>DJVY01000080.1:0-30701 GCA_002440885.1 Bacteroidales bacterium UBA6244 | reverse complement strand
GTCAAGTGTGCATTTGTGGGCAGCGGTTCGCCCTGAGATTGAATATGCATTAATGCGTCCGATTCCACAACAATACCATTCAGGTACAAAAACTCACCGAGTCCGTGGAAATACAATTTCTTCCACCAGGCCACCTGTTGTGCGTTGAGTTGATGCGGATGGATAATGACCACAGGTGAACAAGCGAGTTTCCAATAGCTGATCAATTCAACCATTCCCAAATGAAAAACAAGGTTATTTAACGCATCACGAGTAAGCTGATCCCATTTTAAGTGGTCATTCTTCGGGATAAAAAGTTGTGGAAAAAAAGTGTAATCCTCACTTAGTCTAAAGGCAAACCTGATTTGCAGCCCCTCATCAGACAGGTGATGATCAAAGCTAAGGTATTCAAACGTAGGATAGTCGAGGCGCAACCTAACAAACTCCTGATATCGTTGTCGGACTTTCAAGTTCTTGGTATGTTTTTTGTTATCAATTTTGATGTAAAAGTAAACGTTTTTTGTGATGAACAACGCTTAAAAAAAGGCAAATAATGGACAGAATAGACAGATATATAACGATAAAAACCAACCGAGAAGCACCAAAGCGTGGCAGCGTTTTGCTTTCCGAGCCGCTCATGGGCGACTATTATTTTGGCAGGTCTGTTGTTTTACTTGCCGAACACAACGATGAAGGCACATTTGGCGTAATCATGAACAAGCCCCTGGAACAATCACTGAACGAGGCCGTTCCACATTTCCCCAACTTTGAAGGCCATATTTTTCTGGGTGGTCCTGTCGAGAAAAATTCGCTTTTCTATATTCACTCATTTGGCGACCTGATTGAAGATTCGGTAGATATTGGCCGGGGCTTATACTGGGGTGGCTCGATAGAGATGATCAAAGACCTCATTTTAGTAGGAAAACTTACCTCCGACAACATCAGGTTTTACGCCGGCTATTCGGGCTGGTCGCCGCACCAGCTAAACAACGAACTCAGCCGCAACGCATGGATAGTAACCGATATCCCGGATCAAAATATTCTGGCGATGGAATCAGACAAGATGTGGAACAACCTCCTGTCGCCGCTAGGAGAACAATATGCCTACTGGAGCAAATTTCCAAAAAACCCGGAACTAAACTAACAAAACAGATTCCAACCGACAGTCTCTGTTCTTTTTCCGGAGAAATGCTTATGCTCTGCGAGCAAAAAAGAATTTCATTCTGTTATAAAAGCTATGCACCGCACCTGGCCTCATTCATTTGTTCATCAAGCAAATAGAACCTAACAAAAAAGGCTGTCCCGATAAAAAGAAAGCCTTTGGTACTTTTAATTCTAAAGAACAAAACGGTGAATCATGAAAAGAGGTTAAACTCTTGGAGTTCAGCACAGTTTATATCTCATGTACGTAGGGTTTATAACCCTTCGAGCACCGTTGTCCAGTTGTGTTTATCCTCAATTTCACCTTCCTGGATTCCACGTAAGGTGATGTAAAGTTTCGTGCTGTAAGGCCCGGCAATTGTGCCATACTCATAGCTTTTATTCTTGGTGCGGTCGTAAATGCGTTTAATCGGACTAATAATCGCCGCAGTGCCGCAAGCCCCTGCTTCCTCAAACGTATCCAACTCTTCAAAGGGAACCCGGCGTCTTTCTACTTTTAGACCCAGATCGCTTGCAATAGTTTCGAGCGACATGTTGGTAATAGAAGGAAGGATGCTATCCGATTTCGGCGTGACATAAGTTCCTTGTTTAATCCCAAAGAAGTTAGCAGGTCCGGCTTCGTCGACGTATTTTTTCTCCAGAGCATCCAGAAAAAGAACCGATGCAAAGCCATCCTGGTGAGCACGATGCGCAGGGCGCATGCCGGCAGCGTAATTTCCGCCCACTTTTATATTGCCCGTTCCTAGTGGTGCAGCCCGGTCGTAATCGCGCACAAGCTCCACTTCAACAGGTTTAAATCCTTCTTTAAAATAAGGGCCAACCGGCGTTACAAACACCATAAACATATATTCTGTAGCTGGTTTAACACCTACCTGTGGACCACTTCCGATCAATAAAGGGCGCAAATACAAAGAAGCGCCGGTACCATAAGGAGGAATATAGTGCTTATTCAACTCCACAACTTTCGAGATTGCTTCAAAAAAAAGGCTGTCAGGCACTTCGGCCATCATAACGCCATCGGCAGAATTGCGCATACGGCGGGCATTTTCCTCCCATCTGAACAACCTCACCTTTCCATCTTTACCTCTATAGGCTTTAAGCCCTTCAAAAGCTTCCTGTCCGTAATGCAAGGCTGTGGCTGCAATATGCATCGGAACGTATTCAGACGAACTGATTTCCAGCGCACCCCACTGGCCGTTTTTGTGGTAACATCTTACGTTATAATCGGTTTTGTAATAACCAAACGGAAGATTTCCCCAGTCTATATTCTTGGTATTTTCCATGACTAATTTTTTAAAAATTGATGGGGCTAATTTACAGAAATATTGGCAAACAGGACTAAGAAATACCGTGCTAACGTAATTTAGAAACAGTTTACTGAAACAAACAACTTACAAATCAGTCGGGTTACAAACTACAAATGAGGTAAAAACAACAAAAGCAACACAATAACGACCAGAGAAGGCAGCATATTAATCACCCTGATCTTTTTAATCTCTAAAATACTGATAGCAAGCCCGATTAAAAGAACTCCACCTACCGAGGACATGTCAGTGATGATTTCCTGCGGGATAAAATCTCCAAAGTACATCGAAACCAAAGTAAGACCTCCCTGATAAATAACGAGGGGAATTGCCGAAAACACCACCCCGATTCCCAGTGCTGAGGCCAGAGCAATAGAGGAAACACCATCCATAAGCGACTTAATTAGGAGAATGTCCGGCCCGCCACCCATACCTTCGGTTACAGCACCCAGCACGGTAAGCGAGCCCATGCAATACAACAAAAACGCCGTTAATAATCCTTCAGTAAACCTGTCTCCTTTTAGCTTGAACCGAGCCTTTAACAGTTCGCTCAGATGCTCCAGTCGTGTTTCCAGCTTCAAAGCCTCACCTGAAAGTGATCCTAAAATTAGTGCCAAAACCACATAAAACACCTGCTCAGCTTTCAGCGCAAGCGAAACACCCAGATACAGCGTAAAAAGACCAATGGCCTGAAAAAATATCGTGATGTAACGTTCGGGGAGCTTACCATTGAACATCAGCCCAATAAGCCCACCAACAACTACAGCACCTGTATTGACGATTGTTCCAATCATTTCCTTTCAAGTTTGCGACGAAAATAACAAAAACATGGTTGTCGTGTGAGAAAAAACGAAATACATCGCTCAAAGATATCCATCCATTGTCATGTTATCAAACATTCAGATATTGAGCTGAAGAACCGACAGGCTTACCTGATACTCTTGAGCAAGTGATTCGATTTGGAAGCAAGCATTTTTAGAAAAATAGGATATTCTAAACAAGCCTGCACAAACCGGAATTTTTTTTAATGGCCAATTTTATTTCCATTCATTGTTTTTTTTCTATCTTTATCCTGATTTATCGAATTACCACTTTTACGGCACATAAACACTGAAAAAATGATATCCCCATTATAAACTTAAATCATTTCATCATGAAAATAACCAAACACCAGTGGCCACTGTTGATTATTTCAGGACAATTTAACATGCCTAACGACGAAGGGTTCAGGCTAAATGAACTCGTTCACGAACTGGAAGAAGTGCAGCAATGCAGCGTTATCCCGTCGTTTACTTACGAAGATGCCAAAGAGATTTTTATTTCGCGGGCAGATATCGGCGTTGTAGTTGTTGATTGGGATTTGCCCGAGGAAGACGATCATGAGTTGATGTCGGCTCAGGAATTAATAACTTTTATGCGAGGACGGAACAAAACTGTACCCATTTTACTCCTTACCGATCGACTTGAAACCGAAGACATCCCGGTGGATGTGCTGAAAAAAATAAACGGATACCTGTGGAAGACCGCCGACACCATTGAATTCCTTAGCGGCCGTATCGAAACACACCTGCTGGAGTACATCAAAAGTGTTTACCCGAAGTTTTTCGGCATGTTGGTGAAATACTCCGAAGAATACAAGTATGCCTGGCATACCCCCGGTCATATGGGTGGTGAAGGGTTTTTAAGAAGCCCGGCCGGAGTAGCGTTGTTTAAGTTTTTCGGTGAAAACACCATGCGCTCCGACCTTTCGATATCCGTACCCGAGTTGGGCTCGCTTCTCGACCATGAAGGCGTTGTGGGCGATGCAGAAAAATTCTCAGCTCATGTCTTTGGTGCCGACTACACCTACTATATACTCAACGGCACCTCCAATGTAAATCAGGTAATCTGGCGAAGTCAGGTGCTCCCTGAAGACATTGCTTTCGTAGACAGAAATTGTCATAAATCGCTTAACTACGCGATGGTAATAACAAACGCCTTCCCCATTTACATGATCCCAAGGCGCAACAAAAGAGGTATCATCGGGCCTGTTCGACTGAGTGAGTTCTCACCTGAAACCATAGCGAAAAAGATACGCGACAGCAAACTTATTCCGGAAAAACTAAAGAAAAACCTTCCAAAAATGTCGGCATTGACCAACTCTACTTACGATGGAGTATGTTACAATGTTGTCAACATAAAAAAAGAACTCGAACGCAGTGTGGCCAACCTGCATTTCGATGAAGCCTGGTATGCCTATGCCCGTTTTCATCCGATGTACAAAAACCATTTCGGCATGAGCGACGATGACAACGCTAACCATCCACCCATTTTCTGTTCGCACTCTACCCACAAACTGCTCACCGCTTTTTCGCAAGCTTCGATGTTACACATTAAAAATGGAAGCTCGGTGAAAATCAACCCTGATGAGTTTAACGAGTCGTACATGATGCATGGCTCTACCTCACCACAATACAGCATGATCGCCTCGCTGGATGTGGCTACCAAAATGATGCACGACAATGGCCAGGTCATGTTCAACGACATGATTGTGGAAGCCATTCAGTTAAGAAAAAAGGTGGTCTCTTTACTAAACGACTTGCGTGCTGAAGACAGCAACGATTGGTTTTTTGGCATGTGGCAACCTAAAACAGTGGTTATTAACGGCAAAGAACACAGGTTCGAAAATGTGGAGGCCGAAGTGCTGGCAGCAACCCAAAGTGCATGGGTGATGTCGAAAAATAACTCATGGCATGGTTTTGATGACATGGAAGACGATTATGCTATGCTCGACCCCATTAAGTTAACCTTTACCACACCCGGTATCGACGATGAAGGAAATATGGCGGATGAAGGTATCCCGGCCGGAATTGTTACCAACTACCTCATTGACAAAGGCATTGTTTGTGAAAAAACAGATTACTACTCCTTCCTCTTGCTCCACTCCCTCGGAACAACCAAAGGAAAACAGGGAACATTGCTGGCAGAGCTTTTCAAGTTTAAAGAGTTGTATGACCGCAATGCACCATTACGTGAAGTGTTTCCGGAATTAACCAGCGCTTATCCCGAGGCATATGGAAACGTGGGATTGAAAACGCACTGTAACGACATCCACAAGTACTTCAAAGACCATAAACTGTTAGAAAGCATGCAAAAAGCCTTCCAGGTAATCCCCGATCAGGTAATGCGACCGGCCGAAGCATACCACAAAGTGGTTGGAAAGCAGGTTGAATATGTTGAACTTAAAGACATGATGAACCGCGTTCCCGCTGTAATGGTTGTTCCTTATCCTCCTGGAATTCCCATCATTATGGGTGGCGAAATATTAAACGAAAAAGCCAAACCCATATTTGATTACCTCCAAAAACGCCAGGATTTTGAGAATATCTTCCCCGGTTATCAGAGCGATATCCACGGTGTGGAGCGCATCGAAAAAAACGGAAAAAAATATTTTAGAACCATGTGTATCAAGCAATAATTGAATATGGCTGAACACCAAAAAAAGGTAGGATTCATCGGTCTGGCTGCCATTGTAGTGGGCTCGATGATTGGCGGCGGAGTATTTAATCTGCCCGGAAACATGGCCGAGGGAGCTGCCCTCGGCCCTGTTCTAATAGCCTGGATAATAACCGGAATAGGCATGTATTTTTTGGCTAGCACCTTTAAAATCCTGAGCGATGCACGACCTGATTTAAGCTCGGGGATTTACAGTTACGCTGCTGAGGGTTTTGGCAGATATGTTGGTTTTAATTCGGCATGGGGATATTGGCTTAGCGCTGCCATAGGAAATGTTTCGTTCGCCGTATTGCTGATGCAGGCAGTGGGATACTTTTTCCCTGTATTTCTGGTCGGTAACAATTGGCAATCAATACTTGGCGGTTCAATTTTCATCTGGATCATGAACGGCATTGTCAGACGTGGTGTAAAAGGAGCAAGCTTACTCAACGCCATCTCAACCGTGGCCAAACTCATTCCATTGTTTATCTTTCTGATTATATTGCTTTACGCCTTTCACTGGGACAAGCTGTCGTTCGACCTTTGGGGAGAACAAAATTTAAATCTTGGCAGCGTAGGTAAACAACTAAAAAGCACCATGTTGGTAACCCTTTGGGCTTTTGTGGGCATCGAGGGAGCCGTGGTTATTTCGGCACGGGCAAAGAACAAAAAAGACGTCGGCAAAGCCACACTCGTAGGGTTTGTCGGTGCTTTGACAATCTACGCCTCAATCAGCATTTTCTCGTTTGGGATCATGAACCAAAGTGATTTAGCTCACCTGCCTGACCCTTCAACAGCATACGTACTCAAGGCTATTGTAGGAAATTGGGGCGCAGTGTTGCTGAACGTTGGAGTCATTATCTCCATTCTTGGAGCCTGGATTGCCTGGACCATCATCACCAGCGAAGTGCCGTCTTCTGCGGCAGCACAAGGTGTTTTTCCCCGGGCATTCACCCATCACAACCAACATGAGTCACCAACATTCGCATTGACGACCACAAGCCTCATCATGCAAATCACGCTCTTGTGTTCGGTTATTGCGAAAAACGCTTTCCTGGCCATTATCAGCATTGCGGGTTCGATGATACTCATACCTTATGCTTTAAGTGCAATGTACTTATTGAAACTTGCGTTCTCCGGCCCTCCAACACAATCCGACTCAGCTGTGTTAAAAAGCAAAGCGTTAATCAACGGTAGTCTGGCCACACTATATGGCTTCTGGCTGATATATGCAGCAGGTTTGCACTATATCCTCATGTCGTCTATTCTTTACGCCGTCGGCATTCTGGTCTACCGCATGGCCTGGAAAGAATCAGATAAAGAACAACCGTTGTTCACTTCAGGAGAAAAATTACTGGCGTGGATTATCTTTGTAGTGGCGTTGGTTTCAGCTGTTTTAATGCTTGGTGAGGCACTTCCGATGGATGAAGTTGTTCATTTTTTCCATCACCATACCATAAAGCGAAATTAAGTCCGCATTTTCACCAATCAGCTCGATTAAACAGCATCTAATCCGTTTATTTCACTTCATTCAATTTTACATTTATGTTAAAAACCAAACTCAAAGAATGGATTAAAAGGTATTTACTGGCAGAAATTCTGTGCACTGTTTTTTCGTTGTTCACCGCCTGGATCATCATGGAGACAACCGAAAACAGGGTATTGGCAGCCTTTGCTGCTTCGGCAGTGGCTTCGGTACTTTTTTATGGTGTTATTGCGGTAAGCGATGTTAGAAAAAGTATAAAACGGCATCGGCAAAAAAACAAAAGTTACCGGACAAAATCATTTTTGAAGGATTTCAGAAACCTGATTATTGAATTTGGCCCTGCCGAATTGCTTGACGTGTTGGCAGTGCGTCCGTTTTTCATGTACCTTATCCCAACACTTATGACCAATTTCATTTTAGGTTCGTTCATTGGAAAAACCATCGCCGACGTCGTTTTTTTCGTCCCGGCTATATTGATGTATGAGCTTAGAAAAAAACACTTAAAGTAAACATATGTGCCATTTTGCCTCCTGCTAAAACGCAAATAATAAGATTCCAAAACAGATCAAGGCAGGAATAACCAGTTCTGACAAACCATTTTTTTCCTGATTTCGAGGAATTTGCACAAATTGATCATTCAGACAATTTTTTTGTCAAACAAATTGTTTTATCTGCATTTTTTTTCTACTTTTGCCGTCCGAAATTTAAAGTGAGTTTGACATGGCTAAAAAGAGCAAAGACGCAAGAATTCAGGTTATCATGGAATGCACCGAGCACAAAAACAGTGGCATGCCGGGAACCTCGAGGTATATTACTACCAAAAACAAAAAAAATACTCCTGAGCGTTTGGAGCTGAAGAAATTCAACCCGATACTCAAGAAAAAAACTGTTCACAGAGAAATTAAATAGATAGAACCATGGCAAAGAAAGTAGTAGCAACCCTGCAATCAGCAACAAAAGATATCGCAAAAGTATATAAGCTGACCAAATCGACCAAAACAGGAGCCTATACCTGGAAGGAAAGTATTATTCCTTCGGACAAAGTGAGCGAGTTTTTGGCCGGGAAAGTATAACCATAGCCTTTAGGTTATAAGGAAGCTTTTTCTCTTGTTTAGGGAAAGAGCTTTTTTAGTTTGTGCATTTATCATTACTTTTGTCCCGGGTAAAATCACCTCCTAAACAATTCTTCGCAATGGGTTTATTTTCAATTTTTTCAAAAAAACAACAAAAAGAGGACCTGGAAAAAGGCCTTGAAAAAACCAAACAGAGTGTTTTCAGCAAACTGTCAAAAGCTGTTGCTGGCAAATCCAAAGTCGACGATGAAGTTCTCGACAACCTGGAAGAAGCTCTGGTGATGTCAGATGTCGGCGTAAAAACCACCTTAAAAATAATCGAGCGTATCGAAGCACGTGTAGCCCGGGACAAATTTTTAGGTACGGCTGAGCTTAACACCATGCTACGTGAAGAGATAGAAGCCCTGTTGCTCGAAAACAACACCATCGATGGCGATGAATTTGAGATCCCCACAAACGCTACACCTTATGTTATTATGGTGGTAGGAGTTAACGGAGTTGGCAAAACCACTACCATCGGCAAGCTGGCTTACAACTTTAAAAAAGCCGGGAAATCAGTCATCTTAGGAGCAAGTGATACCTTCAGAGCTGCCGCCGTTGATCAGCTTATCATCTGGTCAGAACGCGCCGGCGTGCCCATCGTTAACCAGGGAATGAATGCCGATCCTGCTTCAGTTGCCTACGACACCCTGAAATCTGCCATCGCCCAGAAAAAAGATGTGGTGATTATTGATACGGCGGGGCGCTTGCACAACAAAGTGAACCTGATGAACGAGTTGTCAAAGATAAAACGGGTAATGCAAAAGCTTGTACCTGAAGCCCCGCACGAAATCCTGCTCGTTCTTGATGCTTCCACCGGCCAGAATGCCATTGAGCAGGCCCGGCAGTTTATTGCAGCCACCGAAGTAAATGCACTCGCACTTACCAAACTCGATGGCACAGCCAAAGGGGGCGTTGTAATTGGGATTTCTGACCAATTCAAGATTCCTGTAAAGTATATCGGGGTCGGTGAAAAGATGGAAGATCTTCAAATATTTAACCGCCACACCTTTGTTGAAAGCTTGTTTGGATAAACTCTTAACCCATTAATCGCCAACCACATGCAAAAAAAACAAAGCATCAACGTCATCACAATGGGTTGCTCCAAAAATCTTGTCGACTCGGAAGTGCTCATGAAACAACTGGAAGGCCGTTATACTGTCCACCACGACAGCAATGAACTCTCCGACATCGTGGTAATAAACACCTGTGGTTTTATCAACGACGCCAAGGAGGAATCTATCGACACCATAATCAACGCGTTAGAGCTCAAAACAACCGGAAAAGTAAAGAAAGTATTTGTCACGGGATGTTTGTCGCAGCGCTATAAAAAAGAACTGGCAGCAGAGATGCCGGAGGTGGATGGCTACTTTGGCACAAGCGATCTGAACGAGATACTCAAAAGCCTGCATGTCGATTACCGCCATGAACTATACGGACAACGTCTGCTTACCACCCCAAGGCATCTCGCCTACCTGAAAATATCAGAAGGGTGTAACCGTAAATGCTCGTTTTGTGCTATCCCTTTGATCAGAGGACCGCACATCTCCCGCAAAATCGAAGATTTAGTCATGGAAGCCAAACATCTGGCCTTGCAAGGGGTAAAAGAATTATTGCTTATAGCCCAGGATCTTACATGGTACGGACTAGATTTGTACGGAAAAAGGGTATTGCCTGATTTATTAGATAAACTGTCGGAAATTGAAGGCATTGAGTGGATAAGAATGCACTATACCTATCCGGCAAATTTCCCGGTAGGACTGCTAAAAACAATGCGGGAAAACCCAAAAGTATGTCCCTACCTTGACATGCCTCTGCAGCATATCAACAGCAAAATACTGAAATCCATGAAACGAGGGCTGGGAGGTGAGAAAACCACCGAACTCCTCGACAGAATAAAAGCAGAAGTTCCCGACATCGCCCTGCGCACCACGCTCATCGTAGGATATCCGGGAGAAACAGAGGAAGATTTTCAAGAGTTGATGGAATTTGTGGAAAAATACCGCTTCGACCGACTGGGAGTTTTTACCTATTCGCCGGAGGAAGGCACCTCTGCCAATTTACTCCCCGATGATGTGCCCGAAGAAACCAAAGAAGAAAGAAAAAGCCGGCTGATGAGCAAACAACAAGACATCAGCCTGGAACTCAATCAGGCCAAAATCGGGAAAATATTCAGGGTAATTGTCGACAGGCACGAAAATGACCGTTACATAGGCCGAACCATTTACGATTCGCCTGAAGTAGACAACGAAGTAATCATCGAAACAAAGCACAAACTGCCCATTGGCGACTTCGTTCAAGTGGAAATTACAGCAGCCGACTTTTTCGACCTGATAGCGAAAATTACGGAAAAGGTAATTGATTGATTCCGATATCGTAATTTTTTACGAAAAAGGGATTATTTTATACCCTGACGAACTATATAACCGGATGTTTTTAATCCCAAAGAAACCTTATGCAATTCAATACTAACATAGTATAAATTTTGGCATACCAATTGCTTCTTTAGCATAAGAAGTAGCTACGTTTTTACTTACATAAGCTAAAGAATGTGTAACGAGAATCGTGACTCCATCATTGTATAAAATTTGGTTTTGGTTCATCAGGTCGGGATTCTCTGTTCCGGCCTGATGTGTTTTTAGCCTGTCTCTTCCAACTCAGCCGGTATATTTCCACTATTTAGAATGAAATCCAACGATAATTTGTCTGAATAAGCTAATTTTGTGATTCATAATAAAATTTGGACGCTTCATCGCGCAGCGGTGGAAAAAACTGTAATCACATGAAAACCATTATCAACATCATCACCCTTGTATTGCTTGCACTGACGCTTAACGCACAACCAACGCTACAGCCTACGGCAGACACTATCCAATCAGGATTTTTTAGCGCAGAAGTCGGTGGGACAATCATTACCGGATATTACGACAATTACCTTAAAACAGGCAATTGGATTTCATACTATCCTACCGGTCAAATATATACTGTAGAAGAGTACAAAAACGGAAAACGCAACGGGCTTTATCTTAAACTTAACCGAAGGGGATATATCGAATTGCAAGCCAATTATCTCAGTGACTCGCTCGACGGTAAATACACAGAATGGCGACTGGGGGGCAAGCCCGGATTGGTTGAACACTATACGAATGGCCTGCTCAACGGCGAACGCGAGGTTTATTACGAAAGAGGTACTATTCAGGAACAAAGCAGCTATGTAAACGGGGTAAAAAACGGCACATCGAAATGGTATAACGAAAGTGGAAAACTGATTGCAGAATACAACTACAAAAATGGCGATTTTGAAGGTGTTCAGAAAACTTACTACCCAAATGACACGCTGCGAACCACGCAAGATTTTTCGACCAACGTGGCTGAAGGGGCGTACAAGGCTTATTACGAAAACGGCAACCCTAAGCTTACAGGTCAATACAAAAACGGAAATAAACACGGTGAATGGCTGATTTATGATGAGTCGGGGAAAATGACCAAAAAAGAAAAGTATAAAAATGGGCTTTTAAGATAAAGACAGATTAAAGCAGAGGTCAATACATCGCAGTTTCATCATTCGTAATACAATCTATGGTGAAAATCATGAATAGCAAAAACAACCAATACAGAAAACCAGTTCTGAGAGATCCAAAAAAATCTGGCTTATACAAAGGCAAAAAAGACTGAAAACATGAAGAAAATCACAAACCCATACGCTGAAATGCCCGGATACAATTGTTTTGGGTGTTCACCCAAAAACGAGCATGGACTACAGATGCGTTTTTTTGAAGAAGGTGACGAGGTAGTTTCTAGCTGGGAACCCCGTGGTTATTTACAGGGGTTTCACAATGTGCTTCACGGCGGAATACAGGCTACCCTGATGGATGAAATTGCCTCATGGCTTGTGCAGGTAAAAACAAATACAGCAGGAGTAACTTCGGAACTGCGCGTGCGCTACAAAAAAACAGTCTACATCAACAATGGACCAATTCTACTGAAAGCCAAGTTAAAAGGAATGCGTCGGAATCTGGCCGATGTAGAAGTACAACTGTATGATAACGAAAATAAACTCTGTGCTGAAGCAGACGTCACCTACTATACATTTCCCCCTGAAATAGCCAAGGAGAAGCTTCACTTTCCCGGAAGGAAGGCATTTGAATAAGGGTTAAAATCACTGTATCACCATGCGAACAGCGCCGATTCCCTGTTTGCTCTGAATCTTCACTACATAAACACCAGGTGAAAGATCCGGAATAGAAACCTGCTTTTCGTAGCCTTTTCGGGTTATCCCTTCTTTAAAGTCTTGATACTGCATTGCTCCACGTGCATCAAAAACCATAAAGTGCAAATCCTCAACTTGTTCAAGGACAGCTAGTGTAAAACCACCGTTGTTCGGGTTTGGAAAAAGGCTGATTAGCTGACTAATGTTTCCAGGGTGTTCTTCGATATCTATGTTACACTGGGTAAAATCGAACATAATGGTTATACTGTCGGTATTCGCACACCCTGTGGTTCCATGTGTTACCCTAACGGCATGTTTCTGGAAATCAATCCATGACCCATTGGTTCTGGCAACAAAAAAGCGGTTAACATAATTCGCACCAAGCCAATAGTATTCGGTATTTAAAGGATCGTTGTCGAAGCCGGCATCCAACAGCACAGAGTCGCGCACGCAGGCCACCAGGGTATCATTACCCAACATTGGATATCCAGATGGCACGAGATTGATTACGGGCAGGTCGTTTACAGTGATGGTGGTATGGGCAGTGAATTCGTTTCCAAACTGATCGCTTAAAACCAAATCGTACCTGGTGGTTGCGAGCGGAGCTACTGAAAAATCGGACTGATCAGAAGTAAAACCCGGAGGAGATGAAGTCCATGCATAAGTATAAGATAAGCCACCTCCCGTGGCATTTGCCGAAATTTGAGCCGACTCACCCTGACAAATTTCTACCGGATCGGCCAGAGGAAATGCAGACAAGCCATCACCGGCCGGGTTGACCAACATTTGAGATGGATCACTTTGACACCCATTACCATCGCTTACCAGCAGGGTAAAAACTGTGGGTTCATAAAGTGGTTTTGTGGTGGGGTCGGGTACATTGTTTTGAACAAGCCAGTTGGCAGGCTCCCACTGGTATTGGTAGTTACCCGAACCGCCCGATGCCGTTCCATGCAGCGTAGTTATTGTTCCCTCGTTAATGACCTGATCGATCCCCGCGTCGGCAACAGGAGTCTCGTGAACAGCGACAAAAATACTATCGGTAAGCGTGCTAAAACCATCAGCCACTACTACTTTGTACCAGCTGCTTTCGGTGGGATAAACCGATGGGTTTTGCTGATCGGAACTAAATCCGGGAGGCACTGATGACCAAGTGTAAAAGTAGGCTCCCGACCCTCCACCTGTGGAGGCCAGCAGATCGACCCGTTCACCACTGCACACGGCTGTTGATGAAGCGCTTACCGCTATTGACAATGGTCCTCCGATAATATTCACCCAAACTGTGTCCTGACTTTGACAATAGGACTCCAAATCGCTTACAAGCAGACAGAAAGGTGTGGAAATTGTAAGGTTGATGGTGGTTGGCTGAGACAAGGTGGGATCGTCGAGTAAGTCGGTGGGAGTCCAGGAATACTCATAAGACCCTGACCCTCCGGTGGCGCTCCCATTAAGTGTTGCGTTGGCTCCATAAGCTATCGATTGATCGTCACCGGCATTGGCATCGGGTGAATCCAACTCCACCGAAAAAGGGAATTGTGCCGATTGCGCGTAGTTGTTACAGGCATCGGAGATGGCACTAAAGAGTGTGAGACCCAAATTAAAGTCACCACCCTGGTAAATTGGCGGATCGATAAACAGTGTATATTCTCTCTCGTTAGAACCTCCCAGATCACAGTTATAACCATAAATGCTGTTGACGGTATAAGGTCCACCCGGCCCTTCGAGCACGAAATCGCCAGGCTGAACCGAGCTGCATTTTACATTTTCGTTAAACCGAACCAGAATTTCATTCGTGCCACAGGCTGTAATCAAATCACCACCGACATACTCGATAAAGGGTTTTTGGTCGTCGAAAATGGCTGCCGTTGAAGCACTGAAATCCAGCGTGTACCCACCAGGAGTTTGCGTCCAATCGCTCACCACCAACACATAGGTATCCCCTTCCCACACCTGCAGGTCAGCATTCCATTTACTGGTAGCTCCTCCTCCATTGCAGTTAATCATTCCTCCATTTGGCGTACTAACTCCGGTAGTTCCCTGATAACCTGGCCCACCGGCTGCATTGCAGCTTTTCATCATTTCGAGAGAGTTTGCCCATATCTCATCGCAGGTATGGTCGGTTAAATTGAAAACAGCCCAATCGTAATCATCGGAAGGAGTTTGGGGCGTTATCTCAAACCGTAATGCACCACTTTCAATCACAGTAAAAATATACCATCGGCTGTTTTTTTCACCGTCCATACAATGAGAAGGACAAGTTTGGCCTACCGGTATTTCGTTGTAATTACCATTCCCTGAAGCGGTTTGCTCCTCTACGTAAATAAAATCACAAACCGGGACAGCCCCCAGACAATCTTGTGTAGTAGGGGTTTGTGCCTTCAAAAAAAGATTCGCGGTTACGAAGGATAGCAATAAATAAAATGGCAGCAGATGACGACTCATAACAATTAAAGAATTAATACCAGACAAATGTAACTAAACTAAACAAAACAATCCCAAAAAGATGTGCAACTGTTATTTTCCTTTAAAAACCGGGTGTCGCTTTTCGAAGAAAGCCCGCTTTCCTTCCAAAAAGTCGAAACTATTGTAAGCTTTTCGTCGCAGCTCCGTGATCTGCTCAAAGATGGAGGCGTTCATCGGGCGGGCTTTGCCCAGGAGGTTAAGTTGTTGCTTGATAACGGCTATGGCCAACGGGCTGTTCAACGAAATATCGCGAGCCATTTTCATGGTAAACGACTCCAATTCCTCCACAGCGATAAGATGGTTGATAATTCCAAGGTTATAAGCCCTGTCGGAAGTAATTGGTTTTGCCGTAAAAAACATTTCTTTGGCAATATTCATTTCCACAATATTCAGGAAATGAGTTAGTCCGACAACATTATACGGAACGCCAATTTTGGCTGGAGTGATGGCAAACGAACAATTGGATGATCCAATCAGGATATCACATGTAAAAGCCATGTCGCAGCCTCCACCCCAAACTGTCCCTTCAATCATAGCGATGACGGGAGCGGGAAAATCTTCAATCCTGCGCATCACCTGCTCAAGCGGGTGGTTGTATGGTAGCGGATCTTTACCAGGTTCAGGCAGCTCACTGATGTCCAATCCCGCCGACCAAACCTGTGCTCCGGGATTACTCCTTATTACCACAACCCGTGCCTCTTCTCTCTCCAAATAATCGAAAGCCAAACAAAATTCTTGAAGCAGATCCAGGCTCAAGGCATTTCTTTTTTCGTCGTTGCTGATCGTGATAACCCCAACATGTTCACTGACAGTAGTTTTAATAAGCTGCATGATTGATTTTTTTGTGTTAATCTTTAAATATATCAGGCCAAAAGGCCATTTTAAACGGAAAACAGGCATTTATTCGTAACAATATTACGATTAAATTTTAAAACTATTCTGACTGAAAAGTAGTTTCTGCTAATTTTGGCAAAAAAAATTATGATAAGACCCATCGCCATAATAATGCTTTTGAGCCTGTGTTTATTGGTAAGTGCTCAGGATCGAAACCAGATAAACGGATCATTTACTGGTCTGGCCAACGAAAAAATTTACCTCATGCGAGTTTCGGGCGAAAACCGCACCTTTGTCGACACAACCCACACCGATAACACCGGAGCTTTTTCATTTAGTTTGGATAAAACCACCAACCCGGTTGGTATGTACATTGCCATAAACGGGCCTGAAAAAGCCGTTGAACTCATTTACAACCACGAAGACATTACTTTCACCACCACAGGATTTAGCGGCCAGGACGACATTCAAATCATCAGCTCGATAGAAAACCTGATTTACTACGACTATCTTTTTCTGAAAGGGATGAACCTTTACAAAATGGACTTACTTCAGCCTTTGGTAAAAAACTATCCCCGCGAAGACCCTTTCTATAAGCTCATTACCGGGCAATTCAGGCAACTCAAAGAGCAGCTCGATCAGCGTGTTGAGAACATCATACTCGAAAACCCAAACACACTTGCCGCCAAATACATAAAAGTAGACCAACCTGTTATTGCCCCAACAGGACTAACAGAGGAGCAAGAAAACAATTACCTTAAACAACATTATTTTGATCAGGTCGATTTTACCGACACCTTGCTCATCAACAGCAGTTTCCTCACTTCCAAAGTGGTGCAGTACCTGTCGCTTTCGCAGTACAACGCAAACAGCCAGGAAACACTTGAAGACAACTTGCTTATTGCTGTCGACACGGTTTTAAACAAGGCACAGGCTAACCAGGCCGTTTACGAATTTCTGGTTGATTTCCTGATCAAAGGATTTGAAGGAATCGGCTTCGAACGTGGTCTGGAACATATCGCCAACAGCAGTCGTTTGGAGGAGTTTTGTGAAAACACCGAACGCAAGGAACGACTTGGCAACAAGCTCGAATACATCAGAAAACTGGCTTTGGGACAAAAAGCGCCTTTCTTTTCAACAGTCGACTTAAACGGAAAACCCCTCTCGCTGGATTCGATAAAAGCCAACACCACAGTACTGATTTTTTGGGCCAGCTGGTGTCCGCATTGCGATGAAGTGTTACCCGTGCTTAAAACCTACTACGACCAAACCACAAGGCAGGAGTTTGATGTGATCGCCATTTCTGTAGACGAAACAGAGCAACCACTGCGTGAGGCTATAAAAGCAGGAAATTACCAGTGGCATAACGTAGGAGAGCTCAAAGGCTGGGAAGGACCGGTTATTAATACTTATGGCATTGCTGCCACCCCTACCCTTTTTATCCTCGGCAAAGACCACACAATCCTGTCGAAACCCATTGGGAAAGCTAAACTTTCCGGCGACCTCAAAGGATTGCTTGAAAAATAGGATACAATTAACTTTTTAGCGAAACTGTTATCATCAGCCATACCCAGGAAGAGAAAGGTGAATTTCCTGAAATGTGCTGAAGTTTTTTCATTTGCTCACCCGGCAACATAAACGAGTATCCGGTTTGCAGGCTGACATAATCCTTGTAATTCATCTGAACTCCCAAATCGAATTCCGAAGCCAGATAAAGTGAAGCAGAGGCTTCACCCGTTGAGCTTTGCAGAGCAACGGGGAGTTTATTCAGATAAAACAAATGATAATGGACAAAAGCGTGGACCTTCTCGTTTAAACTGTAATTAAACATCACGAAACCATCATTCAAACCTCCCCTGCCCGTTGCGCTGCCCAAATTATTAAAATAGTCAAGATACCCGTAATATCTGTGACGTGCTCCGTACAACAGATCAAACAAATGTGTTTTTCCGGCTTGGGTATCTCCGGATTTATCGCCGGATAAAAGTGTGAACCCCAACTCCACTGCATAACGTGACCTTTCATATTTTCCTTTCAGGTTTATGTTGTAGGCATTGACATCAAGAATTTGACCCGAGTTCACTTGCTTCCCAAACTGGTAATAGAAACTTGACATAAAACTAAACGAAGCACGCCTATACTCCAACATTATCCCTGAGGTAAGCTTACTGAAAACGCTCAAGGTGGTATCGGTTTGAGTGAAACTACTCACCAAAGCAATGCACAACAACGAAAGACCTGAGGCATATTTTTGATTCAAATGAACAAACCCAAGTGCCTTCATTTTATTCGGACTGTATGGTTCACGGAAAAGCACATCCGCCTGGTTGTTGTAAGATGCTCCGGCCTTCACCGTTGTTCTACCCGAAGCATAAGTCATCAGCAGGGCATCATAAAACAAGGCATGTTGATTCCAGTTTCGGCTGGCAAGCAACCGTTCATCGTCCAAAGCCAATGATTGGCGCCCCGCCACCACAGAAAAGTGACTATTTGCCTGATATTTAACCCATGCTTCAGCCACATCGATACTTGCCTCATCGCCAAAAACACCTGAACCGGAAGTCAGACTTTCATCGCCCCATACGCGGACATCTTGTATCGATAACCTTATAGTTATCCGGTCAGACTTGAAAGTACCACCAAGCCGGCTACGTTGGGTTACAATGAAGACAGGATCTAAATCATTTTGAGCAAGGCGCTTATAACCGTATCGATACTCCGCTCGTGGCCTGATTGAAGCATCAAAATTAAATTGCGCACTTGCTTGTAAGGCGACAACACAGCCAAAAAACAAGGCTAAGAATCTGACATGTTTTAAAAATTTCATGACCATAACGTTTTTGGATTCTATTTTTAACCGATAACCGGATATTAAAAGTTACTGCTTCATGCGATCGGCACAAAAAACTGTTTAGTAAAACTGTCCGCTCAGATACGACTTAGTAATAGGATGTTGCGGATTGTTAAATAATTCGTCCGGTGTACCACATTCAATTATCTCGCCTAAATACATAAACACCACATAATCGGCCATTCGTTTGGCTTGCCTGAGGATGTGGGTAACCATTACGATAGTATATTGATTTTTAAGTTCAAGAAACTTCTCTTCAATGGCACGGCTCGAAATAGGATCTAAAGCCGAGGTTGGCTCATCGGCCAGAATAATTTCAGGATCAACGGCCAAACCGCGTGCCAGACAAAGTCTCTGTTGCTGACCAATAGACAAATCCGACGCAGAATCATGCAACCTGTCTTTCACCTCATCCCATAGATTCACCATCTTCAAATAATGTTCAACGCGCTTTTCAAGCAACTTTTTTTTATGCCGGCCACTAATTCTAAGGCCGTACGAAATGTTGTTAAAAATACTCATAGGCAACGGATAAGGACGCTGAGCCAGAAGTCCCATTTTGCGCCTTATATCCACCAAATCCATTCCGCCGTTCAGGATATCCTTATTTTCAAGAAGAACCTGTCCGCTGCGCTGAACGCCGGGAATCAGGTCAGAAAGGCGGTTCAGGGTTTTTAACAAGGTGGTTTTCCCACAGCCCGAAGGCCCTAAAATGACTGTGATTTTATTTTTTGGAATATCCAAACAGATGTTTTTCAAAATCGGCTGACCGGCCACTGAAAGGTTTAGTTCTTTGATTTTTATCTTGTTATCCATTCTCTTAAAGTTAATAATTCCGGTGCTTTGCCGCCAGGTATCGCGACGACAAACTAACCAACAAAACGATAACTACCAACACCGTTGCAGCGGCATAGGCTCTTTCCTGCACGGCAGGAATTGGAGACGAAAGCTGAAAAAATATCGCCAAAGGCAAAGTAGCTGTGGGCTGAAGCAACGAATCGGGCACATAATCAGTGTACCCTGTAGTAAAAAGTACCGACGCTGCATCACCGATTGCTCTGCCAAAACTCAGCAAGATGGCGGTAATAATACCATGAAACGCCTCACGACTATATATCCGGTAAGATATCTCGGACCGTGTGGAGCCTAACGAAAGAGCCGACTCGAGCAGACCCCGAGGAATAGAACGAAGGGGCTCATCCAAGGCCCGAACCATAATGGGCAAGATAAGCAGGCTCATCGTTATTGTACCGGCTAACAATGAGGTTTTAACTCCAAAATAGACCATAACCATAAAACCAAACGCCCCATAAACTACCGAAGGAACTCCCCACAACACATCGAATACAAACCTGATTGAATTCACGAGTCGTGGCCGGGTTATGAGATAAACATTCATGTACAAGGCAATGGGCAACCCAGCAATAAAAGCCAGAAAAACTGCTCCCAGCGACAAATACAATGAGCCAACAATCGCGTTGAGTATACCTCCCGATTTCCCAAAATAAAACCCTCCTTCAGGTATGCTGGTTAACATTTGCCAGCTTAGCGACGGAATACCCTTCAAGAGAATACTTAAAATAATGATTAGTAAAAGAGTGGCTATCGAAACGGTAGACAAAAACATCAAAACCCGAAAAAACGACTCTTCGTTGAATTTCAACCGCATAATCAATTGATTTGTGTTTTAAGGATTAGCCATCGCGAAAGCACATTAAAAAACAGCACCACGACAAGCAAAATGAGGGCGGCAAGCATAAGGGCAGAATCGTATAACGGGATACTCATCATTTCGCCATAATTGTTTGCAATCAAAGCGGGTAAGGGATATCCGGGTTGAAAAACACCTGTTGGCGTTTTCACCACGTTTCCAACCACCATCAACACGGCAATGGTTTCGCCAAATGCACGCGACATCCCTAAACCACTTGATGAAATAATGCCCGGTAACACTTTCTTTACCACCACATGTTTTATGGTGTACCAACGCGAAGCGCCAAGCGCATAAGAAGCTTCTTTCAATTCGAGTGGCACAGTTTTCATGATGTCGATCATCATGTTCAAGACAAAAGGAATAATCATTACCGAGAGCACAATGGCTCCGGAGAGAATGGAATATCCTGAGACACTTTTTCCGAAAAGCGGAGCAGCATAATCGGCCACGAATGGAACAACCACCAGAATTCCCCAGACGCCAAAAATTACTGAGGGGATTCCGGCCAGAATATCAATTACAGGATGCATAACGCGAAGAACCCATGCCTTGGCATATTGCGTGAGATGTATGGCGGTTAACAGGCAAACCGGCACAGAAAAAAGCAACGATAAAAAAGTCACCCACAATGAACTGACAATAAAAGCTGAAAAGCCAAATTTTCCCAACATTGGTTTCCATTCAGAGGAAATAAATAAACCATAAAAGGAATGGTGCGAAAACAACATCGATGATTTAAGCATCAGCCCAATGATTAGTATCAAAGGCACCGTCATGGCCACCATCAAAGCCACCACCATCCAGCCCTGATGGAAAAGATTGCGGTATTTTCGGTATTTTGTTAGTCTAATGGGACTCATTGTGAAGTTTTTGCTTTTGTTCCGTAATCTGTTCTTCTGACAGGTTAACATAACCAGCCCGTGAAATATATTGTTGACCATGGGTAAGCACCCAATTCAAAAAAGTTCTCACCTGTTCATTTTTTGGAGTTCCATTCGAAATAAAAAACAGATCGCGCGCAGGAGGAGCCGGATATGCACCACGTTGTATAGCCAGCAATAGCGAGTCGAGTGATCCATAAAAACGCTCGTCGTCATCGATAACACCATTTTTGTTTAAGTCGATAGGTATAACAGCCAGGCCCGGTCTGATGGTTCTTGAATCGATGTCGTACACATAGGCCATGTTGTTGTACCCCAATCCTAAAACATCCTTTTTTACCGCATCGGCCATACCCGGATCACCAAAAACACCTATTCCCTGCAATTGCTCCTGGTTCGAATTCAAGTATTTCGCCCACACCTGGGCAGCTCCGCAAGCATCTGATCGGGTATAATTATGTACTTTGCTTTCCTGGCTTATGCCAGGGCAAATTTCGCTCCACCTCGTAACCATTTCAGAAGTGTAAAGGGTTTCTAACATGTCTTTATTCAGCCCATGCTTCATCAATACCTCAATAAACGGGTTCGCAGAATTTACAACCGGCACTACCGCATCTTTCGCTACAGCCACAGGCCATGCTCCCCGCTCTGTTTCAGCAGGTAACACATCACGCGAAAACATGGCCAGATCAACCATTCCGGCCAATACATCGGCCATACCCTTTCCTGCCCCACCGGCACTGATATCTACCCTGATATCCGGATAACTTTTGTTAAACTCCTCTACCCACAACACAGTCAGAGGATATAAAGCAAATGCACCGGAAATCGATATAGCGCCTTTGTCAGGATTATTGCGTTTATCCGCGTTTTGATTGCACGAGGAAAAAAACAGGAATCCGGCAAGGAAAACAAACAAGATTACTATAACCGGAGTAAAACCAATATTTTTCATACCATTTTTTTTATGCAAAACTATATCCTGAATACGGCTGGTAAAAGAGCAGAAAACCCCTATTTGCAAAGTAAAAGAACCTGTTTCATGCTAGGTATAAATACTCATTTTATTATCCGAATAAAAGACAAACAGCTGTAAAAATGATACTTATAAACAAATTGATCTTGTCCGAAAGAAAACTACGCATTACTGCAAGCCAAAGCCAATGAGGATAAACCAACAATAGTTACCTTTGTGTGATTGAAAATTTGTAACAGCGACTCGGACAATCTCATATGTTTGGGATGGTATGACAAAGGTATTGACGGCGAAAGCAGGTTAAACACCAATAAAAAGGAAGCTTATGTTGACGACTATTGCACTTATTTTGTCGATTCTTCTGCAAATTATTGCAGTAGCAATCGTTATAAGTCTGATAAAAGGATCAAAGTACAAATCCAGCTGGATACTTTTATCCATAGGTTTAAGTGTAATGGCCTTAAGGCGATTTCTGGAGTTGATGGATTATTATCAGGTTACTGAGAATGAAAACCTGACTCAATTGAATAACTGGCTGGGCGTACTCATTTCTGTGTTGATTGTGATTGGAATTTTTTTCCTGAAGAAAATGTTTGATTATATCGCCATGATGCAGGAAAAGCGTCAGGAATCGGAGAAACAAGTACTTAGCGCGATTCTCTCCACTGAAGAGAAAGAGAGAAAACGCATGGCAGGAGAACTACATGATGGCTTAGGGCCACTGCTTTCATCCTTAAAAATGACGGTACATGCGCTTAAATCGGGAAGCAAATACACTGCCGAACAGTTGGTTTTGCATCAAAACATCAGTGAGTCAGTCAGTGAAGCCATCAAGAGCTTGCGCGAAATTTCATACAACCTAAGCCCATCGGTGCTCGAAGATTTTGGATTGATAACAGCACTCCGGTCTTTCATCGGGAAAACACAACCGGTGGTGGATTTCAAACTCGAATTTGTAAGCAATGTTGTGGATGAGCGAAAGATTGAAAAAGACGCGTCTGTTATATTGTACCGATCGGTATGTGAACTGATTAACAATGCCATAAAACATGCCAAGGCCACAAAAGTGATGATAAGTCTATATCAGGAAAGCCACAAAATCAGGTTACTTTACCAAGACGATGGTATAGGTTTTAATTATGACAGCCCGATGAAACGCGAACCTCTTGGCATGGGACTGCACACCATCCAAAGCAGGGTAAATGCGATCGACGGGAGCTTCACACTGGAGAGTCAGCCGGAAGAAGGTGTTATGGTTTTAATTGAAATTAAAACGAAGTAAATGACAACAGAAGAAACCGTTCTTATCGTTGACGACCACACCCTTTTCAGAAATGGGCTAAAACTGCTTTTAGGGCAATATTTCCCAAAAATGTGCGTGCGTGAAGTTGGAAACGGCAGCGAAGCCGTGGATTACTGCGACAAAAAATTGCCCGATGTCATTCTGATGGACATTAACATGCCTGTAATGAATGGAATTGAGGCCACCAAAACCATACTTAGGAAATACCCCCAGGCAGCCATCATTGCGCTAACCATGCACGGCGATCACCAGTACTATTATCAAATGATAGAAGCTGGGGCTAAAGGCTTTTTACTAAAAGATGCCGACCCCGAGCATTTAATGCTGGCCATAAAACAGGTAAAAACAGGCCGTCACTTTTTTTCAGAGGAAATCTTATATGGCGTCATCAGAAACATTCACCAGTTCGACAACAATCTGTTCATTAACGATTTATCAAGACGAGAGACAGAAATACTACAGTTGATTTGTGCGGGGTTTTCAAATAGCGAAATCGGCGAAAAGTTGTTTATCAGCAAGCGGACGGTAGATAATCACAGGGCGAAATTGCTTGAAAAAACTCAATCGAAAAATACCGCCCAACTGGTTATTTACGCCATTAAATCGGGGTTACTCAGGCTTTAAAGGACATTAAAAGTTGATGTATTTACTGGCTACCCATTCCAACCTTCGGTCAGCACATCCACCAAATGAACTACCTGCAGAGGAAGTTGTTGTTTTTTAATGTAAGCGGATAGATGTAACTTGGCCACCGGATCGTTGGTGATCAGGCATGCTACTCCGGCTTGCAACGCGCTGTCGGTAAGCTGTTTAATCATAGCAATGGCTACAGCTTCAAACCTAAAAGCAAACATCCCGGCCATACCAAAGCAGTCGTCGGCAGTTTCCAGTGTTACCAACTCGAGCCCTTTAACTTTGGCCAGCAGCCGCTTAGGCTCATCGTGCAGACCATAACTGTTTTTTGAAACACAACTGGTGATAAAAGCAGCCCGATGATTGTACACCGCGCCAAAATCAGTTTTTTTCAACACATTAACCAGGAAATCGGAGATCTCCCATGTATTACGTTGAAGTTGCTTGTATTCATTATGAAAAGCTCCATTGTAAAACAACTCATCAAATTGGGTTTTAACATATCCCATACAACCGGGCGAGGCGCTCACTACCAGTCGGTTATTGCTGAAATCACGGATAAACTTCTCCCCCATCTGCTTGGCTTCATCCCAATAGCCTTCCATGAACGCAGTTTGTCCGCAACAAGTCTGCTCTTCGGGATAATGAACCGTTACACCGGCCTTTTCAAGTAACTTCACCAAGTTAAACCCTGTTTCAGGGTAAAACTGGTCGATAACGCACGAAATATGAATATCTACTTCCATCATAGCTTTTTATCGTTTATTCACTTTCTGTCTCTGTCACGTGAGCAAAATTCAGCCCTTGTAAGTCACTCCAAAATCCCGGATAAGACTTGGCTACCACATGGGCATCAACGATTTGCAACTGAGGATGAAGCAAAACCAGGGGAGCCAGGCTCATGGCCAGCCTGTGATCGTGATGCGAATAGAAAACCGGATTTGCCTCTGCTTTGATCTTTTTTGAGAAATCAAGTGCACACCAATCATCCTTTGAATGGAGGAGTGCCCCCATTTTAACAAGCTCATCAGCAAGCGACTTAAGCCGGTCTGACTCTTTGAATTTTAGTGTTTTAACACCTGTAAACTCGCAAGGAGTTTTTAAAGCGGCACAAGTGGTAATAACCGACAGAGCTAAATCGGGGCAGCTACTGAAGTTGTACGAAAAACCGGAAGATTTCCTACTTGATGACGTGATTCGGATACCATCTGCTTCAAATTTTGTGTTTACCCCAAAGTGGGTATAGATCTCCGGCAGCACCCTGTCTCCTTGTATGCTATCATGTTTCAATCCCGGGATAAAAATGTCAGCTTTCTCTGAAAGTGCCGCTGCCTCATACCAGTAAGCAGCAGAAGTCCAGTCAGCCTCAACCTGATAAGAAACTTCACGATAAGGCAAGGGTTCTACTGAAATGAGGTTATCCTCGACAGTAATTTTAGCGCCAAACTCCTCCATCATGGCTATAGTCATCGCGATATAGGGTTTGGAAACGGTATCGCCATGAAGTTTTATTTTAAGTCCTTCCTCCAGATACGGGCCGATCATCAGTATGGCAGAAACAAACTGGCTGCTTACGGAAGTGTCGATGGTGATGGTTCCGCCATGAATTTCACGACCGGTGATGTGTATGGGTAAAAAACCCGTTTCGCGTGTGTATCTGATTTTAGCGCCCAGGGCTACCAGCCCGTCAACCAATGAACCGATGGGGCGCTCACGCATGCGCTTGCAGCCAGTAACCAGCCATTGGCCTTCGTGCGAAACCAAAAAGGCCGTCAAAAAGCGGGCAACAGTTCCGGCGTTCTCCACATCGAAAATTGTTGGGATGCCACTTGATCCGCAAGTGCGCAAAAAATTCAGATGCTTTTGGAGCATTACGGTGTCATCGGCTTCCGACAAATCATGGATACGCGTTTTGCTTCCAGCCAGTTCCGCCATAATCAAGGCGCGGTTGCTAATACTTTTTGACCCGGGCAAACTCACTGCCCCGGATATCTTCTTTTCTCTTCGTTTTAGTGCTACAGTATTCAAGGCCTTTATATTTGGTTACACTTCTTTCTGTCAATATAAAAATACAAACTTTCTTCAATAAGTTTTTCGTCTACTTCGATATCATGCGATGCTTTTCCAATTTTTCTCAACAAACTAAAAAGCAATTTGTTGGCACGCATTTTTTTGTCCTGCTGCATGAGCGCAATGATTGCCGGAATATTACTTCTCTCAAAATCCAACCGTTCAAAATTGGCATCAATCAACTGCACAATTTCATCGAGTTGTGTGCACTCCATTTCAAACACTTTTGAAGAAATCCAGGCTTCACATATCATCCCAGCAGCTATGGCCATGCCATGGGTAATTTCGTTAAAGGATTTCAAATAGTATGACTCCAGCGCATGACCGATGGTATGGCCAAAATTCAGATTCTTCCTCACCCCTTTTTCCATGGCATCGAACCTGACAATATCAATTTTGTTGCGCGCTGACTTCACGATAATGGGATTCCAGTCAACAATTTCGGCATACCGGTTTCCTTCGAGTTTTGACCAGAGCTCTCTGTCCATGATCAGCGCGTATTTAATGACTTCGGCAAAACCCGACTGCCATTGTTTCTCTTCAAGGGTTTTTAAAAACAGTGGCTCGGCAATCATCCCGACAGGATTAACGAATAGCCCTACCTGATTCTTAAAATCATGGAAATCAACTCCGGTTTTTCCTCCAATGGCCGCATCAACCATACCCAGCAAGGTGGTCGGGATGTTTAAAAAACGCATCCCTCTTTTAAAAGTGGCTGCCGCAAACCCACCCGAATCGGTGAGCACTCCGCCCCCCAAATTAACGAGCAGGGTGTCGCGGGAGGCGTTTAACCTGGTGAGCTCATTCCAGATGTACGAGGATTGAGCAATGTTCTTGTTTTTCTCACCACTGGTCACCCTGATCAAGTTACACGACGCCAGTTCCGGCACCTGAGTAAGCAAAACAGGAAGACAAAATTTCTCGGTGTTTTCATCAACTAGAATTATAACCCGGTGAAAATCGGCAAGCCGGTTGCGCGATTTCTCCAGCGAACCATCTCCGATGGCATACCAAACGGTATCAGTATCAAGTATAAAAGGTGAATTCATATGTGCGACAAATATAGCATATTTCTATGTTTATCCTGAAACTGTTGTTGACTGCACGACAAGTAACTTTTTCAGCAGTTTTTTTTTTCGGAATTAATTTACACATGCAACAAAAATCCAAAAAATAATGTCACGACATTGGATATCTTTGCACCTAATATTCTATTTATCATGAAAAAGCTATATTCCTTCATTTTTCTCTTTTTTTTAAGTCTGGCAGTTATGGCCGACGAGGTGACTATAACTTATAACTTTAGTCATCCGGAAATTATTTCCCACAATGGCTACCAGTTAATCTCGTTTGAAAACACCAAACAACTAGGACAGCAAGGATGCCCTACCCTGCCCTATCTCCCTTTGAAGCTAATGCTTCCACCCGGACAGACAGTTCAATCGGTTGAAATTATTCGTCAGGAACTCACTCCTGTGGAAGGACAATTTGAACTATTTCCTCATCAGCCATCAAGACCTTTGTCTGAAAATAAAAAGGTGGTTTTCCAAAAAAACCACCAGGTCTACCAATCGACAGACGTCTACCCTGCCAATGCAGGAAACGACCCTCAAGCACATTATTTAAACGGATATGGCTTTGCTATCGGCGCACTGACTCCTGTGAGCTATATTCCGGCTACCGGACAGTTGGGATACTACGCACGGATAACGGTGGTAGTTCACACCATGAATGACCAACGATCGGCCAATGCTCTGGAATTATTAACCGGATCGGATCGGTTTCAATCCAAAGCAAGACTTATGGCCGACAATCCTGAAGCCATTGAATCCTATACTGCCCAAAAAAGAGTAGCCGAAAACTACCCGCTACTCATCATTACGCCCGAACAGTTTTCTTCCGGTTTCGATCAGCTGAGGACAGTTTATCTGGAAAGAGGGTTGAAATCAGAAGTAGCTACCGTAGAATTTATCGTGCAAAACAGCACGGGGAACGATGTTCAGGAGAAAATCAGAAATTATATCCTCGATCAATACCAAAATAAAGGAGTTGAATTTGTTATCCTTGGAGGCGACACCGAATTTGTTCCCCATCGTGGCTTTTATTGCTATGTGCAGTCAGGAGGTGGATATTCCGATTCAGGAATCCCTGCCGACCTCTATTATGCAGCCCTGGATGGAACGTGGAACGACAACCAAAACAACCTCTGGGGTGAACCCGACGAGGACGATTTGCTGCCCGAAATTGCAGTGGGTCGTTTCCCTTTCAGCACACCGGATGAACTCGAGAACATGGTTCACAAAAGTATTTATTATCAAAATTTTCCGGTAATGGGCGAACTAACCCATGCCCTGATGGCCGGCGAGCACCTTTACAGCGACCCCGAAACCTGGGGAAGCGATTACCTCGAATTGCTGATTGGCACGCACAACGACAATGGATACACCACTGTGGGAATACCTGAAGACTACAATTTTGAGAAACTGTATGAAGTAAACCAATCCTGGTCCAAATACGACCTGATGAACGCCATCAACAGTGGCAAGCAAATGGTGCATCATGTAGGTCATGCGGCACAAACCTATGTAGCCTACATGACCAACAGCGACATTACGAACGTCAATTTCCAGGGCGCTAACGGCATCGACCACAATTACACTTTGCTGCAAACACATGGCTGCGATTGTGGTGCTTTCGACGTGAATGACTGTATACTGGAGAAAATGGTAACTATCGACAATTTTGCCGTGGCCGTTCTCGGAAACTCACGGTTTGGGTGGTTCAACGAAGGCCAGACGGAAGGTCCGGCTGCTCACCTGCACCGCGAAATGATGGATGCCCTTTATGGGGAGGAAATGCGTTTTCTGGGACAAGCTTTTTCTGAAAGCAAAATCCAGACAGCTCCCTGGGTGGAAGCGACCGGACAATGGGAAGAGGGTGCGTTGAGATGGAATTTCTACGACCTAAACCTCCTGGGCGATCCGGCGTTAAGTGTTTGGACAAACGAGCCTGTTGCCATAGAAGTTGATTACGAAGAGGAATTGGTACTCAGCACAGCATCTACAGTAGTAACCGTAATTTCTTCGGGACTTCCGGCGGTGGGTTTTACTTGTACCTTGATGAAAGAAGGTGTCCTGCTGGGAACATCCACCACAGACGCCTATGGAACAGCCACCATAGTAATTGAAGAGAGCGTTACTGAACCCGGCATGGCCAGTTTGGTGGTTAACGGACGAAATTGTTTACCTGCTTCCTTCGATGTGCAATTTATCCCCGACAATGGCGCTTTCGTTGTGTTCAGCTCCGTAGTCATCAACGATGAAACCGGCAACAACAACCAGATGGCTGATTACGGTGAAACCATAACGCTGACGGTTACCGTTGGCAACGTCGGCCTTTCGTCATGCGAAGATTTGATGGTAACGCTGAGCACGGAAGATGGCTTTGTGAACATCACCGACGATATGGCCTCTTTCGGAGACATCCCCGCAGGTGGACTGGTCACCATCGAAAACGCGTTTACAGTGGAAGTTCGCGACAGCATCCCCGATTTGCATTTAACCAACTTCATGCTGCACTGCCAATCGGACACCGTCGTCTGGCAGTCTGCCTTCGGTATTGACTTGCATGCTCCTGTGTTGCAAACAGGTGAATTGCAGGTTTTGGACACACAAGGCAACCACAACAACTCCCTCGATCCGGGAGAAACCGACACACTTAGCATTGCAGGCCTAAATACTGGCCACAGTGCGGCTTTTTCCACACAAATCAGCTTGTCGACAGCAAACCCCTTTGTCACCCTTAATACCGGAGTTTTTACCTTGGGCGAACTTCAGTCTCAAACCAACAAGCTGGCGTTCTTTGAGATTGTCGTCAGTCAAAACGCTCCCATCGGCGAAGTCATTGAGTTAAACTGTGAAATGACGGACGGGATATACCTGTACGAAACCACCTACTATCTTGCAGTGGGCTTGGTGGTTGAAGATTTTGAAACCGGCGACTTCAGCCGTTTTGAGTGGCAACAGGGCGGCAACCTCCCCTGGACAATTACCAATAATGCGCCATTCGAAGGCACTTTCTCGGCCAGATCCGGCGAAATAGATGATTACCAGAAATCAGAACTACTGATTGAACTCGAGGTGTTTACTGAGGACGAGGTTTCTTTCTACCGAAAGTTATCGTCAGAAGAAGACTACGATTACCTCCGTTTTTATATCGATGGCGCAAAATTGGGCGAGTGGGCCGGTTTA
>DJVY01000046.1 GCA_002440885.1 Bacteroidales bacterium UBA6244 | reverse complement strand
CAGGTTCGACCCCTGCCGGGTTCACAATAAAGCTGATAACCAGCCGCAAAAACCGCTAAAATGTTGATTTTTAGCGGTTTTTCTTTTTCAACCCAACAAAATGTATCAAATATTTCATTCCTAATGTGACCAATTCGAGACCCATTTTGAAAATGCCCAAATGGGTCTCGCCAAGGAGTTAATTTATTGGTTTTCATGGCCTTTTTCCCTCTGTTATTCATCCGAGTTATCATTATTTTTCGTATATTTATCGTCTAATCGAGACCCATTTTGTCTCTTAAATTAACTGCTATGGAACACTCAATGTACATTTCATTCCAACTGAGGAAAAACAAAATCAACGCCCAGGGGCTTGCCCCCATCAACATGAGAATCACGCTTGACCAAAAACGAAGCGAGTTTTCAACCCACCGGTACGTGTCGCCTGCCGCCTGGGACAACAACGCAAAACGCCCTAAAGGTAACAGCGACGACATTATCATCCTTAACAACTACCTCGATGGCCTAAAAAACATGATCCAAAAACAATTCAACATCTTGGAAAGTCTTGGCAAGCCCATAACCATCGACACACTCCGGGCAAAGCTAACCGGAGACACAGAAAAAAAGTATTCTTTACTTTATATTTTTGAACACCACAACAACGAAATGAAACAAAGAGTTAATTTCGATATCGCACCTGGAACCTACAAACATTACCAGACCTCATTTCGAAGACTAGCCAGTTTCATTAAATTCCAGTTTGGTAAAAATGATATTTTGCTTGAAGAGCTAAAATATGCCTTTATTACAAAGTACGAAGTTTACCTGAAAAATGAACACAGATGTAACCAGAACACAACTACCAAATATCTGGTACAACTTAAAAAGATCATTAACCTGGCTATCATCAATGAATGGATTGACCGCGATCCCTTCATGAAACATCAATGCACCTACAAACCTACAGAAAGAGGGTACCTCACTCCTGAGGAACTTTTCAAGCTTGAAAGCAAAGAAATTAAACTTCCTCGTCTCCAAAAAGTCCGCGATATTTTCGTGTTTTGCTGCTATACCGGTTTCGCTCAAGTAGACGTCGAAGCCTTAACCCCGTCCGATGTTTCAACCGGCATCGATGGAGAAAAATGGATCATTATCAACCGCAAGAAAACTTATGGACGAAGCCCCATTCCTTTGCTTCCTCAAGCCCTTGCAATCATCAACAAATACAAAGATGATCCTGAAACCTTAGCAAAAAAAACACTCCTTCCGGTAAATTCCAACCAGCGCATGAATGGTTACCTCAAAGAAATTGGCGACATCACCGGCATCACAAAAAACCTAACCATGCACCTGGCTCGCCATACTTTTGCCACCACTGTCACCCTGGCCAATGGCGTTCCTATCGAAACGGTTTCAAAAATGCTGGGCCATAGCTCCATTAAAACCACCCAGATCTATTCCAAAGTGGTCGACACCAAAATCTCAAACGACATGAAAGCCCTCAAAGAGAAAATAAATCCGGTGCAAAAAATCAAAAAAGTCATGTGATGCTAATCTTGTCAACGACAGCCTTAATCCTCTAACTCAAGTTAGAGGATTCCTTCCGGCCAAAAAAAAAGAACAACCTACTCCCGGTTTCCTGCTTCCGGGGTAGGCTGCTCTGAATAATAGGCGATCCTTTTCAACCTACTTATCTTAACCAGGCTTAAACGCTAGACAACATTCCTCTTGTTTAAATCCAATGTGTTTTTAATCGATTCCATGCTATAATAAAGGGTTCCTCCCACTTTCGAAAACTCTAATATCCCATTTTGTCGGTAGTTCTGCAAGGTCCCTGGTGAACACCCCAATATCTCTTTCGCTCTCCCTGATTTTACCCACTTTTCCGGCTGTGGGATTTCACCTTTAATCAGATTAGTGACTTCGCGAACAATCTCATTCTTCCATTGTTCGAGGTCTGCTAGCGTGGCCAATTCCATGACTTTCATTTTTAGTTAATACTCAAATTCTCTCTTATTCTAACACCTTTTTTCTCATTTTGAATGCTGAATAATTTCAGCTAAAATACAACATATGTTCTATTTTACAAAACATTTTGCACGTTAATTTTACTACTTTTTGCAATTTGTGCTAAATTATTAATTATTGACTTATTAACATTCAAATACTAACAAATTGAATCATTTTGTTCATGTCCTATTGTGCGTTTTATTAATAATTTGTCTATATTTGAAAGGCCTAAAGATAAAACCCAATGGCAAAATCGTCTTTATTCAGTGTTTTTAGGGTTTTTTTGGGCTTGTTTTTCAATCGTTCATCACTAATTTAACATCAAAATATTGTATTCTGACCCCTGAATGACTTTTAATCATTCGACTAATTGCAACAAAGTAGCATATTTTTTAAAAAAAAATTTATTCATTTTTAGTTATGCTTTATTTGTCGCGTATTTTAAACTAATTACCACTATATTCCCTACTGCCATCATCTATTAATTTTGCATTTTCTGTAGATTTAATGGTCTGTTTATTCTCCGAAATCCGGTTAAAGAATAGTTTCATTTATATCAACCCTACAAAAAAATTAACAAATTATGATCGATCTTCAAACCACCGTGTTTCGCAATTTCGCGAATCCTATTGGGATCCTTCCATTACATGCGGTGCTTACATCTGTCAAGTCTAACAAACTTGAAAACACAATCAACAAAATCAGGCTCCTGGTCAAGCAAGGAAAAAAGAAACAGGCCGACAACCTCAAAAAATCACTTCCTGCTTTCACGCCTTCAGCGGTTTTTGCCGAAAAACGCAAGCTTGATAACCTCATTTCTTATAACCCGGTTATCTGCCTTGACTTCGATAACGTTACGGAGGGTCTAAATTCATTGCGAAGCAAAATTGATAGTCTTCCCTCTACTTTCGCTTCTTTTATCAGTCCTTCCGGTAACGGTCTTAAAGTGTTTGTTCTCACAAACAACAGCATTGAAAATCACCTGGAGGCCTTCAACAAGGTGACTCGATTCTATGAGCAAAAAACGGACACCGTTTCTGACAGGTCCGTTAAGGACATTCCCAGGCTTTGCTTTCTGTCTTACGACCCGGGTTTATACTTGAATATTAACTCTACTATCTTCGAAGTAACCAGTGATGAGGTTATCCTGAGTCAAACGGCCTCCAGCTCCGCTGATTATCGCGAATTATTTGCTAACTGCGTGAATATCACTGAAAAGACGACAAACTATATCAATGGCAACCGAAATTACTTTATTTTTCGTCTTGCAAATGTTTGCAAACAATATGGCATCCCGGTAGCGCAAACGCTTGAACTTTGCAGCGAACGTTACGACCTTGATTTCAATGAGATATCTACGATTATTACAAACGTTTTTTCCAAAAAAAATGAAAAGTTTGCAAAGTTTGCAAAGTTTGCAACCTCTTATGGTTTTTTTGTCAATGATGATGATTTTTTAACTCATTCACCTACCATTTCAGAGGATGATTATAACCTCATGCCTGAGCTTTTAAAAAGGGGGATATCTTGTTTTCTGGATCCTAGAGAAAGAGATGTTTTTTTTACTGGAGCCTTAAGTATTTTAAGTGCATGTATTCCTCATGTGACTGGAGAGTATAATCGACAAAGAGTTTATCCAAACATCTTTTCTTTTATCATTGCTCCTCCTGCTTCCGGAAAGGGTTCTTTAAAATATAGTCATTTACTGGGTTGTGTTATTCAATCTAAATTATTGGAAGATAGTCAAAAACAAGAAAGAAAGTATCAAAAGGAACTGCAATATTATAAACATACTAAACGAAAAAAAAATAGTAATCCTGACGAGGATCCGCCTAAACGTCCGGCCTTTAAAGTGTTTTATATTCCGGCTAATTCCAGTTATGCCATGGTAATAAATCATTTAAATGAAAATGGTGGTGCCGGGGTCATCTGTGAAACGGAAGCCGATACAATGGGGTATATTCTAAAACAGGATTGGGGTTCTTATTCGGATATGCTCCGAAAAGCCTTTCATCATGAAACGATTTCCAGTTCTCGTAAAATGGACAATCAATATCTGGAAGTTAAAAATCCCAGGTTATCGGTTGCCCTTACCGGCACTCCCAGCCAGATTTTAGGTTTAATCTCGTCTGCTGATGATGGTCTCTTTAGCCGTTTTTTATTTTATGTATATAAGGCAAAGCCCATCTGGAATGATGTGTCTCCCCAACCGGGTCTTCCCAATCTTTCAGAGACTTTCTCTAAACTGGCAATGGATATTTATCACATGAGCATCCTGATGTCAGATCAGAAATCTTCATTTATGCTCACTCCGGAACAATGGATTAAGCTTAATGAATCCTTTACTCACATGCTTTGCCAGGTCACCACCTTTAATAATGTCAATGCGGCTAGTATTGTTAAACGATTAGGATTATTACTTTACCGGATGGCCATGATATTTACCACACTCCGGAACTATGAACTTAACATTCAGGCAAAAGAAATGGTCTGCTCCGACCAGGACTTTGACTTAGCCTTAAGACTATCTAAACTTTACCTGGAACATAGCTTGATAATATTTAATAGCCTTCCCAAAGAAGAAAACAAAGTCATGTTTTCAGAAGCCCCAAATAAAGAAGCCTTCTTTAATTCGCTTCCCTCAACTTTCAGCAGAGCCGACGCCATCACCCAGGGTAATCAGTATCACCTGAGTACCCGAAGCATCGATGGCCTCTTAAAAAAACTATTGGAATCTAAACTCATAAAAACAGGAACCGGTTTATACGAAAAAGTGTAAAAAACATATACAAGGTTGCAAACTTTGCAAACTTTGCAAACATTATCATAACACACTACCCTGCAACACTTTACAAACATTGAAGTTTGCAAAGTTTGCAAAGTGTGTCCGGAATATCAATTAAATAACCCGGATTATTGCTTAAGCCACCTGTCCAACCCATATTTTTCCCGGGTGTCTGCCATGTGTCAAGAAAATAAAAAAAAACTGTATGATCACTTGAAATTAAAATAAAGTAGCTACCTTTGAGCTTCTAGAATCCATAACACAATGACCCACCCGCTCCCGCAAGTTTGCA
The DNA here is from genome assembly GCA_002440885.1 of Bacteroidales bacterium UBA6244. Taxonomy (GTDB): domain Bacteria; phylum Bacteroidota; class Bacteroidia; order Bacteroidales; family F082; genus UBA6244. Next base: position 5,281 of record DJVY01000046.1, on the reverse strand, counting down.
ACTTGTGGGCATTAACCCCTTTCTGTCATTCCTCTTTTCCTATCATCCCAACCCCAGCGAAAAAAATCCCCAACCCAAAAAATAGCCCGTAGGGCTTACGCATTTGTTGAATAAACCCCAAGAACCCCCTTTCCCCGTAGGGGATACGCTATAACGTCACCATTAAATAAAAAAAAACCCACCCCAAATCAGTCATTTATATCGCAAAAGAATTTCTTACCAAACCTTCTCACCAAATTGTTTTTTACTATCTTTAACCCGATTAATCTACTGCCATGAGCACCATACACCTGTCGAAATCCGCTTTCACCCGAGGACTCCAATGCCATAAATCCCTCTACCTGAAAAAGCACCACCCCGAGCTGGAAGACCCCGTTTCCGAAGCCCAACAAGCCGTTTTTTCGGGAGGAACCCGTGTAGGACTTCTGGCCCAACAGCTTTTCCCGGGCGGGATTGATCTGGGGGACTTTATACCAGATAACTTTCAAAAAGCTTTTTCGGAAACAGAGCTGCTGCTTTCCAAGGATGAGGTGGTGATTTATGAGGCAGGCTTTAAAACCGACAACCTGCTGTGTTTTATCGACATCCTCACCAAGAAGGACGGTCGTTACCAGGCCTATGAAGTGAAAGGATCAAGCTCAGTTAAGGATATCTACCTGTGGGATACAGCCTTCCAATACCATGTGATGACTTCTGCCGGCATCGTGCCGGAGGACATTTTCGTGATCTACCTTAACACCTCCTATGTAAAACAAGGCGAACTGGATGTACAGCAGCTCTTTACCATCGAGTCGGTAAAAGACAGGATACTACCTTTGATTCCGCAAGTGAAAGAACAGGTCAGGCTGATGAACGCGATGCTCGCCAATGTCACACCACCTGCCATCGACATTGGCCCGCATTGCAGCACTCCTTATGGCTGTAATTTCACCGGACATTGCTGGAAACACCTGCCCGAAGACTCCCTGTTTTCCTACAAGGGATTAAAATCCAAAACCCAGTGGTCGCTTTACCAACAGGGTGTTTACAAGGTGGAAGACATCCCCGAAACACAACCGCTCAACCGACAGGAGCAGCTCGTGGTGTACACGCAGAAAAACCAAACTACCCACATCAACAGGGAAGCCATCCGCATTTTTTTGTCTAACCTCAACTACCCGCTCTATTTTTTGGATTTTGAAACCCTGTTCATGGTTTCAATCCCGATTTACGACAATTCATCCCCCTTTCAGCAAATTCCCTTTCAATACTCATTACACATTAAAAATGAACCCCATGCGGAGGTAGTACACAAACAGTTTTTGGCGCAAGCCGACCCCTATGTTGATCCCAGAGAGGCTTTTATCCGGCAGTTGATCGACGAACTCGGCACCACAGGCGATATCCTGGTTTACAATGCCACTTTTGAAAAAGGCCGTTTAAAAGAAATTCAACGCCAGATGCCGCAGTTCGCTACCGCAATAGATTCGATACTCCGCCGCGTGGTCGATTTGATGAAACCCTTCCAGTCGCGTCAATACTACACCCCCGAAATGAAAGGAAGTTTTTCCATCAAGAAAGTCCTGCCGGCTCTCGTCCCCGGACTGTCATACGAAGGAATGGACATCGCCGATGGCGGAGCCGCCAGCCAGGCCTTCATGAGCCTTTTCGGCGAAACGGATGCCCAAACCATCACCAAAACCCGAAACGACTTACTCAAATACTGTGGGTTGGATACATGGGCGATGGTGGAGATAGTAAGGAAATTAAATACCATTTAGCTTATGAAACCTGAATACCTGGGTCAGCAATGGTCGGAAATAACGAGAGATGAAAGGCACTTTTGCTTCGATTTAATCCTCCAGTTAAAACTGAACAATACTGAAGCCAATTTTATCAGTTGGCTTATTGAAGCCGCTAAGCTTGAACTTGACGAGTCATTTGACGGACATGAATACGAAATTGATATTGAGGTTTGTTATTATCGCGACCTGATATTTCGGCATGAATATCAGAATGGAAAAAGATTTGCAGATAAAAAACTTATCAAAGGATTTCTAAAAAGAACTTTTGACTTTTGCATTTTCCTCCCAAAAGATATAATTATTATTGAAGCAAAAGCGGCAAAAGGCATGACCTCCCCGCAGTTGAATGAATTTAAAAAGGACAAGAAAGCAATAAAAATCTGCCATAAGTACCTGGGCTTACCTCCTCCCAAAGTTCATACCATTGCATTAGTAAGCAAGGAATATTTTGAGAAATCCAGTTGGCTAAAAGAGCAGGATAAGATGAATGGCTATTTCGACAATATCATCAACTGGGAACAAATACAAAACGATTCAGGGAGTAATTATCACATGCCAGCCACTCTTGCAAATATTTACTCGCTTACCAGCAAGATGTCCACATTCAATACCGTAAATAATCGATTGATGGAAGAGTTAAAAAACATTAGTGCTTCAAGAGAATGAGAGGATAAACCAGTAATAATTTAATACGAGAACACATGGATGAACTCAAGAAAAAAGAGCTTGAATGGCTTCAAAACATGACTTTTGAGGAATACCTTGAAGTCATTCATTTCGAAACTTACCTTTCGATTTTTACGGCATTTATTATAGTGGATGCCGATAAAGAAGAAAGAAGACAGAAATTTTATCGCTATGTAAGAGATCAGAAAGTAAAATTATTTGATCCCGAATTTCATCAGGCAGGAGATGAATCCTATCAGGTGGTAATAGTCAATGAAATCAAGAGTCCCAAGCATTTAGTGGAAATACTCATCGCTCATAACCGTAAAATTTTGATATTGGACAGCGAAAAAGTTTTTTCAAGCAAGTGGTATATTGCAAAAATGGAAGGGGCAATTTGTTCCAGCCCCGATTCCGGCACACGATGGAGGTTGCAAGTAAATACCTGGGACACTTTTAATTTTAAAGGCAAGGTGATTGTTGTTTCAAATAAAAGTCGCAAAGACCTTAAAAAGGACAATCGAATGACATACATTCTTCGTGATTCGAATATGTTGTGATTTGACACTTGATACGGCAAATAAATGAAGTTAATTCATCAAAATCCGACTAACAAAATTAATCCATACCACATGAAAACCCTCTCCATCCAACAACCCTGGGCTGAAATGATTGACCGACAACAAAACTGGCTGGTCACCTTCAACGATCCTGATTTGATTGCAGAAATATTTCCCCCACACGATCTGGTGGGTAACCCCGCTCCCGCAAGTTTGCAACTTGTGGGCACGCCATCCCTTTCCTATCATCCCAACCCCATCAAAAAAATCCCCAACCCAAAAAATAGCCCGTAGGGCTTACGCATTTGTTGAAAAAATCCCAAGAATCCCCTTTCCCCGGAGGGGATACGCTATATCGCCACCACCAAACGAGAAAACACCACCATTAGCGTAAGAATCCACAACACCCATTCCGCCCAACTCAGCACACCCATCCCCCTCATCACGTTTATTTCGATCGCCATCGGGATAAACGTAAAATTAAAATCATTCAAATCAGATGCACTTCCTCCATCTACCGTTTAACTCTGAGCGAGGTTTACCCAGTGAAATGCGTAGCATATTTAACAGGGTACGAGCGTAAGAGTCCAGTGTAAAAACCACCAACCCCACATCCATTAACTCAAAAAAACCATCTCCTAATTAACCTGTACACCCAGCCAACGCCAATGCCAACGCCAATGCCCCCTCCTATACCCCAGATTCTTACGCTACGCTCAGAAATAAACGTTAATTTGTTAATTTCCGTTTCTGATTTAAAACACACACCCCGCTCCCGCAAGTTTGCAACTTGTGGGCACGCCCTCGCCCGCTCCCGCAAGTTTCCCCCCGCTCCCGCAAGTTTGCAACTTGTGGGCATCAACCCTCTTTCTGTCATTCCTCTTTTCCTGTCATCCCAACCCCATCCCAAAAATCCACAACCCAAAAAATAGCCCGTAGGGCTTACGCATTTGTTGAAAAAATCCCAAGAATCCCCTTTCCCCGGAGGGGATACGCTATATCGCCACCATTAAATGAACAAACCCACCCCCAAACCAGTCATTTACATCACAAAAAAAATCCCGCTTGCCCATTTTATATAAAAACAAAACACCTACCTTTGAGACTCATTAATCCATAACATAATGTCCATGAAAAAAATCATTCCCCCTTGCCTGCTCCGATCGACATATCCAAACCCCAACCTTTTAATAATCAACTATATCTATAATGAAAATGTTCGCTAGTAGTGGGTGTTTTATCCACTTGCTATGCAGCATTTAAACCACAGACCCTCAAAACATTATCTTAATAATTGAGAATAATAAACATTAAAAAGTTGATTTCATCACCCATTAAAACATTATAATCGAATTACACTTGCCTTTTAAAAATCAAATACATGAATAAAATGATTGGAATAGTCATGATAATCCTGGGAATTATCCTCATCGCCGCAGGTATACTGGTGTTCAGAAAATACCAAAACCTGGAGGCTGCAGAGCAAACCTCGGCCTTTGTTTCGGCTGAAGCCATGACCGGACTCATCCAGGCCGTAACAGCCGATGGTGTGCTCACCAACAAAGAAAAATCCGTTGTTGAGCAAGCCGCCGCCAAATACCACCTCGACCCGCAAGAAGCCCTCAGCCGGATTGATGAGATCCTCACTTCCGACGACAATGAAGCCGAAACCGAAATCGTCGACCAGCAAAAGAAAAAAGGCGACGACTTCGAGAAATTCATCATCAAAAAATTCAATAAACAATTTTTTTCCATCAAGCAATGGGCAGGCGACAAATATGTTGAGGGTTTCTACTCCGAGAAAACCATGCAGCCTGATATCATCGTTGAGTTTAAGCTACGCGATTACACCAAAAAAGTCGCCATCGAATGCAAGTGGAGAAGCTCCACTCAAAAAGGAGGCATCCAGTTTTCCTACGACGACCAGCTAAAACGCTACAAGACCTTTGAACAAAAGGAACATACTGATGTGTACATTGCCCTGGGGATTGGAGGAAAGGCTTCCAATCCGGAATCGCTGTACCTTATTCCCCTAAAAGACACGGACAAACCATTTATCAGCGAAAAAGATATGCCCCTTTATAAAAAAGTAGTCCACAACAATTTCTTTCTCGATCCTAAAAATGGAAGCTTGAATATAAATTAACTCAAGTTTTGTATATATTTATTTGAGTTCTAATATCTGATAATCAATAAAATATGATTAAATTTTCAACCTTCGTGTAACTTCGTGGCTCCTTTGTGGTCCTTCTATGTTGCAAAACAAGTAAA
>DJVY01000072.1:4095-8064 GCA_002440885.1 Bacteroidales bacterium UBA6244 | reverse complement strand
GCTGAAGTGTTGCTTTGCGGTGAACGAAGTGCAGGAATTATTCCCGGCTTCGATTTGGGAAATTCGCCTTTTGAATATACCGATAAGCGTGTGGGAGGAAAAACCCTGATTATGTCAACTACCAATGGAACCCGCGCTATTTCTAAAGCCGGAAACGCAAAACGAGTCATCCTTGCCTCCTTTCTTAATGCCGGTGCCGTGGCTTCTTACCTGCAAAATGAACAGGATATAGTATTGTTTTGTTCAGGAACAAACGGGCGTTACTCTGCCGATGATGCCCTGTGCGCAGGTTATATTGCCAGTATGCTGGCACATGATCATGCCCTTGAAATGTGCGATTTAACCCAAACCCTTCGGCTTTTTTGTGATAGCCTTGGCGATGGTTACATCGATCTGATTAAAAATTCGTTGCATGGAAAGCTGCTGATAAATAAAGGCTTCGGTCAAGATGTGGATTATTGTCTTCAAAAAGACATCACATCACTGATTCCTTTCTGTGATTTCAATTCACAGTCAATAAAATCTATGCCGTTTGCAACGTCTTAAGTGTTCATATTGTCAATAAATTCACAAACCAAATCTCCTGTATATGAAAAGGAATAGGGAAATCCTGATAGTAAGTCTGGTCATATTGATCATTGCCGCCTTTGGTGGATACTATCTGATTGACTTCAAAGAAGATCAGCGACGTGCTTACGAGCAGGAATTGCTGAAAAAAGCGAGTTTGTTACCACAGACAGCTAACGCAAAAACAAATAAGGACAAGTCACCCGATCAACCTGATATGGCGGCATTTCAGGAGTATATCATGACCATGAATCCTGAAACCGGTCTCGTGCCAAAGAAATCCTTGTACAAGACTTATCTGGAAACAGTAAATCCGGAGCGGGGTAACTCTTCTGTAGCTACCTACGAGCCACCGGTGGAATGGGAAGGAATTGATGCCGTAATGGGTGGACGAACCCGCATGATGATGTTCGACCCGAACGATCCGACACACGAAACGGTGTGGGCTGGTGGTGTTACCGGGGGGTTATGGAGAAATGATCAAATCACCAACGAAGATTCCTGGTGGGAGCCGGTGGGCGATTTTTGGAGTAGTTTGGCCATTAGCTCAATGACTTACGATCCAAATAATACAGAGGTTTTTTATATCGGGACAGGTGAGGCCCAAACAGCCCGAATTATTTACCGCGAATCTTCAGGCGTAGGGGTAGGAATTTTTAAAAGTGTGGATGGCGGCGATAACTGGGAGTTGATTCCTTCCACAGAGCAATTCGACTACATTACCGACATTGCTGTGCGCGACGAAGCCGGGGCGAGTGTGGTGTATGCCTGCGTAGCTTCCGGAGTTTATCATGGTGGCGATTTTCAAAGTCAGCCAACGGATGGACTTTATCGCTCCACCGATGGTGGAACCACGTGGGAACAGGTCCTTCCAGGTATTCCTGGATTTCCTGACCTACCCTATGCTCCTGCTGATATCGAAATTGGACCACAGGGTAGAATTTTTATCGGTACAATGGAAAACCTCGAGGGCAATGGCGGAGCAACCATCCTCTATTCTGATGAGGGTACATCCGGTAGCTGGTCTGTTTACGATGATTATAATACCCTAATTAGCAACGAAAGTCAGTACAATATTCCTGCACGTACTTTGGTGGCAACTTCACCAACTAATCCTGACCGGGTTTACGCTCAATTCGCCGCCGGTTACGAGGACGGTTTTGTTTATTACAGAGGTCGGTATATGGTTAAATCAAACGATGGAGGACTCACCTGGGAATGGATTCCGCCGCCTGCTGATGATTGGTCAACGCTGGCCTGGCATGCTTTTGTGCTAAAAGTTGATCCATTAAACCCCAATGTGGTTTACACTGGTGGATTAGATCTCTGGAAGTCATCCAACGGTGGATCAACCTGGAGTAAAATAAGCGACTGGATTTTAATGTATTACGGTGGTGGAGATGATTATGTTCATGCTGATCAGCACAATATTCAGTTTCAACCCGGATCTTATTCCAAAGCGGTGTTTAGCAGCGATGGTGGTGTTTTTCTTACCAACACAGCAAATTATTCATCTCCTGTGTTTATCCAACGAAATCAAGGATACAACACCCTCCAGTTTTACACCTGTGCCATGCATCCGGTGGCCAATTTCGATCAATATATCGGCGGACTTCAGGACAATGGAACCCTGAAATACAACGGTGACCCGTTGGCCATCAACAGCATGATTGATGGGGGCGATGGGGCTTTTTGTTTTTGGGACGAAGAGGCACCAAACGTTTACATCACCTCGGTTTATTATAATAGCTATACCTCCTGGCGCAACGGAAACCAGCGCGCTTACTTTGGAGGAGGGTCAGGTACTTTCATAAGTCCGGCCGACTATCATTCGTATACAAATACACTTTACGGCAATGCCACCGACTTTTTTGGCGGTTACGCCAACAAATTACTCAGAGCCAGTGGAATACCTGATGAAGTAAGCTCCGGGTTGGTAGATGTGGGCACAAACTCGTTGGTTGCCTTTTCGGCTGTAACAGCAAGCCCCTATAGCCCCGAAGGTTCGGTAACAGTTTTTGTAGGGACACAGGCCGGATTGTTATATAAAATTGAGAATGCCAACGACCTGCCGGTAGCCACCGAAATTGGATCAGAGCAGTTTCCCACTGCCAACCTTTCGTGCATTGCATTGGGAAGTTCTGATGAGGTTATGCTGGCTACTTTTTCTAATTATGGTGTGTCGTCTGTGTGGCTCACCACCAATGGCGGTGCTTCATGGACTGAGAAAGAAACCAACCTGCCCGATATGCCCATTCGCTGGGCAATCTTCCACCCTGAAAATGATGGGCAGGTAATGCTGGCCACAGAATTGGGCGTATGGGCTACCAACACTTTGCTGGAAGCCACTACCGAATGGGCTCCCGCAAACGTGGATATGGGCAATGTGCGGGTTGATATGCTGAAGGTTCGTGCCACCGACAACAAAGTATTGGCCGCCAGTCATGGAAGGGGTTTGTTTACAGCGACATACGAGAAGGATGTTTACACTGCGGTGAATGAAAACGAGGTCATGACCTCCTCTTTGTCAATTTATCCAAACCCGACAAGTACTGTGGCTCACGTGCAGTGGAAGTCAAACTCGTTTAATGAGGCCACGCTAAAGGTCACGGATTTGGCAGGAAAAACTATGATACAGCAAGAAGTGAGTAAAGGTGAAAATCAACTTACATTGGATGTTTCCTCGTGGCCAAGTGGAACCTATGTAGTTCGTTTGCAACAGGGTAAGCATGTTCAAAGCAATAAGCTGGTAGTGAACTAAGGCTGTTGATGCATCAAAGTAGGGTCTGCTGATTTTCTAGCCAGCGAGTTGAAGCTCATGTAATGGTTTGCCTTTAAATTTCGATTGTTGGAATAAATCTTGGAGTGATTTTTTGAGTTTTCGAAGGCACTCAAAAATAGGCACAAAAAATCCCGGGTATTTTACAGCTACNNCTGTCTTTGTTGGATGGCCTTTTTTTGTTGGTAAGGAGCATCTGTGCGTAAGTTAATAGTTACCCGTCATATATTTTATGCTTGATGAAAGTCTGATAATATTGAAATTCAAATTTGTGTATTAAAAGTGAAGGATAACACCTGAACCCTGATTTGAATGAATTATAAATAGTGAGGAAAAGGGCAAAAGATGAGGCAGTTAAAAAACTGGGTAGCCTCCTATGACTTATATATATTAACTTGCCACTTGACAAATTTTATGTTCTGGTATAGGCATGCTGTTACAAATATCGAATTAGCATCATATCAGTTTCATTTATGTTAGGTAGTAGGTTAATTATCAGATATTCAATAAATAGGCGCAACATCGAAAATTGAGTTATTGTTGCAATCCCGGCGCACCCTATTTAGAAACCTTCTAAATTTCACACACTGCTTGCGTAGCACTCTTTTTTTTTTTTTTTTTTT
>DJVY01000072.1:0-4056 GCA_002440885.1 Bacteroidales bacterium UBA6244 | reverse complement strand
TGAACGGGTGCAAAAAAGACACCTCGACCCAAACCACCCAGAACCCCGAAGTTGACCCCTCCGAGGCCATGGTAGCCCACATCCTTGAGTTTAAAGACAGGATGGCCTATTACCGTGAAAACCCGAACCTTAAAACCGGGGGACAACTCTACACTGCACCCGAAGCTGTTCTGGAACTGGAAAGTTTGCTCAACTTCACTTTTTGCTACACCGACATCCAATGCACCCAAAAGAAGTTTGTAACCTCCCAGGTGATCATGCCCCTGGATGAGCTGGAAAAAATAAACGACCCCAAGCTCACCGAAGTATATTACGACCGCACCATCGACACCATACAAGCGCAAATGGGTCGCGTAAACTACCCCAACATGAAACTGCTGTTGGTTGATTTGGAAGTAAGCGGCATGGACAGCAATGGAGATGCTATCGTGAGTGTTGGGGCTTTGATTGGGAATGCGGGAACAATACCAATCTCAAATGAAGTTGGATGGTGGTATGGTGAGGATGTCGGAGATTGTACTGGAGAGGATCCAAATTATTACAATGGAGTAGATGCTGCAATAGAGATAGAAAATGAGGTGTTGAATACGATGTTCCCGGCACCGCCGCCCGGACTAAGCAGGAAAAAAACCAATATTAAAGACATCGGAATATTTGAGCCTTCTGGCTATTGGCTCAAACCTGAAGCTCAAAGAAACAACAACAAGGATTCAAAGCTATTTCATGCCATTGAAGATTATAGTGTAATAGATGACGATGTGTGTTGTGTTTCAATTGATGATGAAATGCTTTTTTACCCGCCACAATATACAGATGTAATTAATTCAGAAGAAGAAGACTACAACGATAGTCATGGAACGTCCTATCAATTTACCAACTGCATTGTTTACGACCATCATTGGGTTCATCCAATTACTGGTGAATACACCAAAATTTGGCATACCATGCAGATATTTTTAGGCCATGTAACCTTGGTGAACACCTATGATTGGCCTGTGGAGGACATTACAACTTATGAGCAATAAGGTTATCATGAAAAAACTACTATTTTTCTTGACCACAATTATCCTGCCAGTTACAACCCTTGCACAGTACAACACTGTAAAATTTGCTACTGAGGCAAATGAGGTAAATGGGTTCACCATTATGGATAGCGATTTTAATTTTATTAGTTTTTTTTCAAGCAAGCACCCTGACAGTCTGTTGTTTAGCACGTATTTGTATAAATTTAACAATGATGGCGACACGTTATTTAGCCGACAGTTCCTCAAAGAAGATACGGTTGTTGGCATTTCAAATATTGTCCAGTGCAACACCAACCCCATTGAATATTTTATGTACGCTATATGTTATAAAAAGGGTGATGATCCAAGAAACACTTTTTCCGTTTTTTACAAAATAGATGAAGAATTCGATGTTATATGGGAGAAGTTGTATCATTTGCGGCCGGGGATTTTATCTTCAAGCGATGGATATCCCAAAATCCTTCAAAAAAAGGATGACGGTTTCATTTTTGCCACAAATTTGGGGGCCAATTATCATCTGGTTTTATTTGAAATGTCTTCAATTGGAGACAGCATGAACTACAGGTATTATCAGGGTGATAGTGCCGGGATGTATCTTTCTGATTTCATCTATAATTATGATTCCACAGCCTATTTAGCCCTGACCACTTGGGCTCACCCTGATGGAACTTTTAGAATTGCACAGGCAATTTCTATTGATACAAATTTAAACCAAACGCACGTTTATTACTTCCCGAAATATTTTGATGATATTATAGTGGCAAAAGTGGCTCCAAGCGGTAATTACATTGCCGGAGGTGGTTATTTTGAAACTACCTACCCACAGGGAGAGAGTAGCATGGCGGTTTACAAACTCGACACGGGATTTAATTTACTGGGAAATTGTTTTGTTGGCGACCCTGATTTTGATATCAGAAAAGATCCGGGATATGTTTCCATGGATTTTTATGACCCTAACTCCATATTTGTAGCTGGGACGTTTGACTTTGACATAGGCATATGGATAAATCATCCATCATGGATTGTAATTGGCAAGGTAGATAGCAACATGAACCTGCTCACCGAGAAGTATATTGGTGGAGATGCATACTATAGATTTAACACGATTACCGCAACAAACGATGGTGGAATTTTTATTGGTGCTTCGAGGTATGACTATTTAACGCAGGATCATGAACACGATGCTTATTACTATAGGTTTGACAGCATTGAAATGACAGTTGCCATTGATGAAAGAAATGAGGAGAGTATACTTCAAAATGCCATTGTCTATCCCAATCCGGCAAGCAAAAGTTTTTTCGTTAGAACTTCTTGCCTTAGGTCAGAGTTGATTCTGTTTAATGTGAATGGTGAAAAAGTATTAACTCAAAGTATCACAGGTCTCGTAACAGAAATAAAATCAGTTAGCCTACCATCGGGAGTTTATATTTGGCAAGTTGTCCAAGAAGGTAAACAAATTGAATCAGGAAAACTTATTATCACAAATTAATTAAACGAATATGAAACGATTATTAATAACCAGTATCGTGTTGCTATTTTCATCATCCTTTTTAATTGCACAGACTCCGTGTGTAGTATGCGACGATTCATATGCCGTACCGGGAGCCAGCACCATCGGAACCAACAATAATGCTCAGGGAGGTCGTTCCATCATCCTGGGGTCTTTTTCACAGACCTTATCCACAGGTAATTTCAGTATTGCCATTGGATCCAGAGTGAAGGCAATGGCCGGAAAATGCGTTGCCATTGGAAGTGGAATTAGTTCAGATTACATGTTTGTCAATCACATGCAAGAGTCTTTGATGGTGGGATTTAACAGCAACTTATCTACATTTTTTGTCAGTATGTCGGAAGGGTTCAACAGAACAGGTAGAGTTGCCATCGGCAACGTAGTCAATCAATACGGCCAAATGGACCCCCTCGCCAAGCTCCACCTCCGTGCCGATGAGGGCGAGGATGCAGCCATATACGTGCAGCCACACAACTGGCTCGAGGGCGATGGTGCGGGGCTCGCACTGGGCGATATGTCGCACGGTATCAGCGCCATGAAAGACAAGGGGCTTATTTTCAACACGTCCTCATCGTACAACTTCAACGGCGGTTTAATAAAATATGGTATGGACGCTCGCGAGGGTAGCGTGCTGTTATGCACCGACAGCGAGGGAACAGCCGTTTGGGCCCAGTTGGAGATGCCTGCCCCAAGCCCGTGGCTCACCAGCGGCACCAACGACATTTATTTTAGTGCCGGCAAAGTGGGCATCGGAACTATCAATACTTACGGCTACGAATTGGCCGTGCTGGGAAAAATATTGGCCGATGAGGTGATGATTAAACACCCCGTTGATTGGGGCGATTATGTTTTTAAACCCGAATACAAACTCATGCCCGTTAACGAACTGGCCGCCTTTGTTAAGCTAAACAGCCATTTACCCGGTGTGCCTTCCGAAAAAGAAGTGTCGGAAAATGGCTACGGACTGGCTCAAATGAATGAAATTTTGTTGAAAAAAGTGGAGGAACTCACCCTGTATATCATCCAACAACAGGAAATGCTTCAAAAACAACAGGATGAAATCAACAAGCTGAAGGAAGTGATTTATTAGCTTCCGTAGGTTATTAAAGTTACTGAATAGGGCGAGGTTTGTAGCTGTAGCTTTTTTGCAACAAATTTTTCTGACTTAAACGGAGACCAACCTGCCTTAGCGCTGTAACCTTAAATTGAAACAGCCAAAAATAATAGGTGTAGCATGCTATTTTTTTTAAAACCATGACAAAATGAAAAAAACATTCCTTTCGGGGCTAGTATTCTGCCTGATGGCAATGGCATTAACAGCCCAGGATCATAACACTGTCGAGTTTCGGTACGACGATTCCGGTAACCGGATTTTAAGGCACACCATATTTCTGGCTCCAACCGTTATTAAAGGTGCGGCCGCCGACACCTTACAAGAGGAGCCCGACGACAAAAACCAACCTGCCGATGAAGTGGTGATACTTGAAAAAACGATTCGCATTTTTCCAAACCCTACCCGTG
>DJVY01000193.1 GCA_002440885.1 Bacteroidales bacterium UBA6244 | reverse complement strand
CCCGGTAGGGTCACTTCTTATATTTTATGTTCACCGTAACTCACAAGAACAAAGACATGCATATGAAATACTTCATCTCGCTTACGATACTTGTCGTAATACTTTTTTCCGGCTGCAAAAAAAGTGAAACCACCAATTACAACGATCTTTTAATCGGAACATGGGTCAACCAGCGCGTGAATGACCAACCTGTCCTCACCGACGCTTCCTTTGTGGTTGATTTTAAATCAGACAAAACTGAAATGTATGCCATTGGTTTTCAGATTGATGAAAACAATTCACAGTGGATGGAAAACAACGCCTACACCTACACCTTAGCTGGAGACATGATTACCTTAACTGGAACTGATTTGTCGGGAAAGACATACTACATGGAATTTAAAATTCTAGCCTTAGATGAAACCACACTGAAATACACCGTACCGGAATTTTCGATCGATGGAGTAAGCTACCCTGACACCCATACCTATTTGTGCTACAAAGTAACCGAAGACCTCTCCGGCCAATTTACCGGGGTGTGGTATGGTCATTGTACAACTCCGGGCACAACAGATAGTCTGTATCATTATTGGGAATATTTCGCCGACAGAACATACAACTACTACTATCAGGATGAAAGCGGTAACTGGATAAAAAAATCCGACAACGAAGGAAGATACTTCCTGTACGGGAATTTATTGGCCACCAACTATTCCAACGATTTGATCAGCGGAGGCATAGGAAAAGCCTATGAGTGTTGGGATTTTGGAATCGATGGAAACCACATGATCTGGACAGGACTGCGCCAAAACAATGTGGTGGCAAGCTATGAGATGGAAAAAGTTGATGCACCACCGGTTTGGAACAGGAAATAGGCTGGTTAGCCAATTTTTATATCTAGCTATTATTGGCAAATAATGGCAGGTCTGTTAGTATAGGTCATATGACCCCATGTCGACTTTTCGCTTCAAATGTTGTTATTCAGAACCTGAATGGTGCTCCAACTTTCTTCTTTCATATAAAAAAGTCTGCTTAGGGATACTGCGTCCGCAAAAAATGCTTACCTTGCCTTGATTTTCTCCCGCTTATTTTATTATAAGCACATTTTTATTAAGAGAGCTCAGGTATTCATTTAACAACATGACCATGAAAATCATTTGTTTAGGCAATTACCCCCCGCGTCAATGTGGCATAGCCACCTTTACCGAAAATCTGGTGAAGTCTATTCGTGTTGCCTCCGAGCGCACCAATAAGCCCATTGAGATAGAAATTATTGCGATGAATGACAATTTGACGTCCTATGCTTATCCCAATGAGGTTGTGATGGCTATTCAGGATCATAATACTGAAGACTACCTGCGGGCTGCAAACTATATCAACGCATGTGGTGCTGATTTACTTCTCTTTCAACATGAATACGGTATCTATGGCGGACATAGTGGGTTGCTGGTTTTAAATCTACTGAGGCGTATACAAATCCCGATTATTTCTACTTTTCACACCGTTCTTGAAAAGCCTTCATTCCACCAAAAAGAAGTACTGAAACGAATTGCACTATGTTCGCATCGAATTGTCATCATGAACAGGTTGGCCATCGGATTTCTGAATAAAATTTTTGACGTTCCTGTTGAGAAAATATTACATATCGAGCATGGCACACCAGACTTTGAACAACTCCTGCCCGACAATGCCATTTTACCCTTAGAATGGAAAAATCGTCTGGTGATGCTTACTTTTGGTTTGCTTGGACGAAACAAAGGAATCGAGACCGTGATCAGAGCGCTTCCTTCGATTGTAGCCAATCACCCCGAAGTACTTTATACCGTGCTCGGAAAAACCCATCCCCATGTGGTGAAACATGCCGGTGAAGAATACCGTGAATCGTTGAAAAAGCTCACCCGAGAGCTGGGTTTAGAAAAACATGTACTTTTTTTGGACGAATATGTGACTGAAAATCAGCTGATGCAATACCTGTTGGCTTGCGACATTTACGTTACCCCCTATCTCAACAAAACCCAGATAACCAGCGGAACTTTGTGTTATGCGGTAGGCGGCGGTGCTGCTGTAATTTCGACACCATATTGGCACGCCGAAGAACTGCTTGATAAAGGTCGCGGACTTCTTTTCGACTTTAAAGACCATATCAAACTGGCTCAGTTGACAAACCAGCTTCTCGACAATCCGCAGGAAATGAAAGACATACAGGATCGTGCTTATAATTATGGCAAAGCAATTGCCTGGCCGATAATTGGAGCAGCTTACTTATCAGCTTTTGAAAAAGCTGTAATTGAACACCATACCATTGGGCATAAAAGGTTTTCTATGGCCGCTTCCTATCCTGCAATAAACCTCGACCACCTAAAACGGTTAACTGATGAAACCGGCATAATTCAGCATGCTCTGGGTTCAATACCCGATTACAGATCAGGTTATTGCCTCGATGATGTCGCACGTGCACTTATCGTTTGCATCTTACTTAATGAAAACAGTGACCGTTTCAACCCTGGCGAGCTCATTACAAGATATCTTGCTTATCTGGCTTATATGCAGACTCCTTCAGGTTCGTTTAGAAATTACCTGACATACGAGCGAAAAATCATCGAACCTGTTGGATCAGATGATGCTTATGGACGAGCTTTGTGGGCTTTGGGCATTACCATCAGGTACGCTCCTAACGAATCAATCCTGCAACTCTGTCTCGACCTGTTTTATCGCGTAGTGGGTCAGTTGGGTAAACTTACTTATGCCCGTGGCTATGCTAATGGCATATTGGGGCTTTATCATTACATCAAACGGTGGCCTGATCAGGAAAAATATATAGCCATATTGGCAGTGTTGGCCGACAAACTGGTAGCACTTTTCAATAGCAACATGCAGCAGGAATTGCCTTGGTTTGAGTCGTCACTTACCTACGACAACGGCATGATGCCTGCAGCCCTCTACGCTGCCTACGAGGCTACCGAAAACCAACAATACCTGGAAATCGCCGAAAAATCCAGAACCTTTCTCGAATCCAAATGCTTTGTAAACGAGCAGCTCACCCTGATTGGCAACAGAAACTGGTGGGTGGCCCACCATCCAGCCGAGAGCAGATATGCCCAGCAACCAATCGATGCCATGGCGATGGTTGTCCTTTATGATCACGCATTTATGGCTACTCGCAAGGAACAACACATTAAACTTTTAGTACGCTGTTTCAACTGGTTTTTAGGCGAAAACGATTTAAACCTACCCCTTTACAACGACCAAACACACGGATGTAACGATGGCCTGGAAGAATTCAACCTCAACCAAAACCAGGGAGCAGAAAGCACTATCGCCTTTTGGCTTGCCCGAATTATTGCCGACAAATACCAATATTGCGAATAAAACGACTTCTATTTCAGTATATTGGCAATTCGCAAAGTAAGCAAGTCTTTATCAATAGGTTTTTTAATGTACTCCACCGCTCCCATTTTTAGTCCTTTGATTTCGGCAGTTTCACTGGTATGGCCAGAAATGAGCACAACCGGTATTTTGATGTTATTCTGATTCAGGTAGTCGAGCAACTGATACCCATCAAAATGTGGCATCGCGATATCGGACAGGATTAAATCGAAATGCTGCTTACCTATTTGCATCAGGGCGGCGATGCCATCAGGAGCTATAACCACCTCATAACCTGCCGATTTTAGGATAGCTGCGATAATTTTCTGGTTAATGGCCTCATCTTCTACCACCAAAATCCTTGGTTTTGCCTCCATGGCGGCATCAGAGGCATGGTGACGCTCGGCAGGAAGAAGCCTGTTGACCAATTCATCAAGGGGAACACAAGCATAGGTAGACGCTGTGTCGGACATGGCATATGGAATCACGAGTTCATTGTTGTTGATTATCGACCCGCAGGAATATACCACGTTGGGCACATAGCCTTCCCTTTCTTCTTCATTTGGTGAAAGTAACGGTTCACTCAACTGACCAATTACTTTTGTTGGATCATTCAGGTCGAGCAAAGTTGCCCCCAGACAGTATTTGCGCATCGTACCCACGCCATGCGTAATCACCAGCCAACCATGCGGTGTTTCGATGGGTGACCCACAGTTACCAATTTGAATAAACTCCCATGGAAAAACGGGTGACTGGATTTTTACAGCACCATCCCACAGGTTGATGTCGTCTGAAAACATGATATAGTTATTAACCCCATCGAGCCTCGACAACATGGCATACCTGCCGTTAATCTTACGTGGAAACAAGGCCATTCCTTTATTCTGGGCATTTTCTCCATGTATAGGCATGATTTTAAAGTCATAGAAATCCTTTGTCTCAATGAGTTTAGGCATGATGCTGAAGCCATTGTAGGCCGTATAAGTAGCGTAATACCTGATGGTTCCGTCATCTTCATAGAATTTCACGAAGCGTGCATCTTCGATGCCATTGCTTTCAGCTGCCGCAATTGGAAAAATAACCCTTTCGGAGATGGCCGTATCCAGCGAAAACGTGATGTTGTAGTGCGAATCGGCAAGCCAAACAATAGTCTGGAACATTTTTTCCAGTTGTTTGTCGGGCTGCATCTCTCTTTTTGCATCTGCTACTGCGTTGTTGAGTTCATTGTAGTCAAATTCAAATCGAAGCTTGTTCATAACCGTTTCAGAGATTTCTGCCGGGATGTGCATCTCGCGCAGTTTTTGGCAAAAAATCTCCTTTTGGTAGACGTAATTCTTAACAGCTTCAGGCTCATCCACCAGTTTTCCAACCGGTTTAAGTTCCAGGTTGTTGTCACGATCGAGCGTACCACCCCTGAAAACGATAGAAGAAATATGTCCTTCTCCGGTCGCCCTAAAGCTGATAATCACACGCTTCTGCCCTTCTTGCAAGCCGGTTTGATCTGGGTCTTCAACCATAGAAGGATTGAAAAAAGCGGCCGATTCAATTGAATACTCACTTGTAAAGTAAGCTCCTATAAGCAATTTTTTGGCTTCGGGAAGTCCTGATAGAAACTCGGCACTTCCTTTCATGATGTCGCGAACCCTTTCGAAATGCTTGAAATAAATACGGGAAATATTGCGATGGCGTGCAGAGAAATCCCGTAATGATTGATTCAAAACCAGCTGAGCCGCCTGATCTGGCATAGCTCCTACCTTCTGGAGAATAGATTCCACCCTGGACTCCGGACCGGGGAAAAAGAAACGCGTAATTACCCGCCTGGGGTCGGAATAGAAACGAACAGGTTTTCTGAATACGGTTGTGCTCATAGGAAATGGCTTTAATAAATTTGCTCCCAAATATATAAAATTTTTCCACTGCTCAATACATTTAGGTACTCCAGTTAAAAGCTAAAACTATATATTGAAAATCAGCTAATCAAATAATTATCAAACATAAACCGTACTGATATACTGTTAATTATATATTCCATTCCTATTCAGAAATTTTCTTTGTGTGTGACTTCTTCATGCAGCTCCGTGTAACAACTTATTAGCTAAACCACAAAACTAAATCGTATTTTACTGACTATCAAATATAAAAGCTCAAAGAATTACTTACAAAACTTGACATATAATAATTCAGTGACATCAACTTCCCACAAAATTAACCTCAAGTCAATATCCGGTTAAACAATACCCTTACCTTTGCCGTTTAAAACATCGGCTTTGATAAAAATAACCATTTTGGGGTCGGGGACGTCGCAGGGTGTGCCTGTGGTGGCATGCGATTGCAGCGTGTGTCGGTCGGATAATCCGAAAGATACCCGGCTGCGTTCTTCTGTGCTCATCGAAACCGAAAGTGAGACCCTCCTCATCGACGCAGGACCTGATTTTAGGTATCAAATGCTGCGTAAGCAGGTAAAAAAACTAGATGCCATTCTCATTACCCATGCCCACCGCGACCACATTGCAGGCCTCGACGATGTAAGGTCATTCAATTTTATTTACCGCAGACCTATGGATGTGTTTGCTTCCAGAAAAGACCAGAACGAGATAAAACGGGAGTTCAGCTATGCTTTTTCGGAAAACGATTACCCGGGACTTCCTCAGTACAACCTGAAAGACCTGGACGAACAGGGGTTCTATGTCGGGAAAACTTATGTGCAACCGCTCAGTGTACTGCATCACAAAATGGAGGTTTTTGGCTTCCGAATTGATGATTTTGCTTACATCACCGACACCAATTACATACCTGGTCGCACACTGGCCTTGCTCGATGGAGTTAAGTTCATGGTGGTGAGCGCAGTACGGAAAGAACCGCATCCTTCTCATTACAATCTGGAACAGGCTGTTGAAGTGTTGAAATTTATTCACCCTAAAACAGGATATATCACCCACCTGAGTCATTTAATGGGCAAACATGAGGAAGTTGAAAAACTACTGCCCGCTAACATCAGGTTGGCGTGGGACGGGCTTGAGCTTGTGCTCTGAGAATTTCATTTACAGTCTTCACTTGATTACGATTTCCGTTCTTCGGTTCATCGCCCTTCCTTCTTCCGTTTCATTTTCACCCACAGGTGTGGTATCGCCCAGGCCTTTAATCGACAGGCGTTCTGAGGCTATGTCATGCGCTGAAAGGTAGGTTGCCACCGAAGAGGCCCTGCGTAACGAAAGCTTATGGTTGAAATCCGGATGACCAATGCTGTCGGTATGTCCGATGATTTCAACAAAGATTTCAGGATTTTCATTCATAAAACGAACTACCTTATCAAGCTCAACTGATGATTCAGGAAGTAACGTATCGCTGTTAAACTCAAAGTACACGTGGTTGAGGTTCATCGAGAGGCCTGCAAGTACCGGATCGAGGGAGTAAGTCCGGC
>DJVY01000137.1 GCA_002440885.1 Bacteroidales bacterium UBA6244 | reverse complement strand
CGTATCATATGCATGTGGTAAACAACCTGGCTTCAGCTTACGCGGAAAAAGGAGAAACAACCCTGGCCATCCGGCACTACCGGGAAGTACTGAAGACCTATCCGCAATTTGAAGAATCCAGACTTAATCTCATTGCAGTTTATTACAATTCAAATCAAATTGACAGCGCCTATGCTGTGCTGCAAAAAGTAGATATCCAAACCAATCAGCCGCGGTTTAAACCCTTTTTAATGGCTATTTTAAAAAGAAGGATGAAACTTTTTTTGGAAAAAACAGACCACCCCAATATAAATACCTTATTACCAGATGATCAGGAGTGGTACTACCAACAATATTTAAAGCATGTTTCAAAACAAATACCTGTCGAAATTGTTATATTTGATGCATTAAAAAAATGATTGCCTTTTAACCAACAAAAACTGTTACATCATGAAAAACACAATCGCCTTTCTATTCGCCTTTTTGGTGACCTTATCTTTCAACATGCAAGCACAAACCATTATTTCTGTCGACCCGGATACGGGGACGCAATGCGAACGACTTACTGTGACTGTAACCGGCGACAATACCAATTTTTGGCAGACTACCAGTTTTGTCATGTTGAAACAAGATGGCCATGAAATTCGTGCATTAGTCAACACCGTGCTTCATCCCGACACGATAGAAGGAGAGTTTTTATTGTCGTACGACGATCCCACAGGTGTTTACGATGTAATTGTAGATCACAGACTGTGGGGAGGTGTGACCGATACGGGGGCTTTTTATCTTTCGCCTGTGGTCAACCCTCCGTTTTTAGTGCAAACCAGTCCGGGAATTGCTTACATTGGCGATACGGTGACGATGGAAATCATTGGTGAGAACACCCATTTCGATTACGACGACGTTAGCAATAACATTTATTTTAAATCTGAGATGCAAAATGGTTTTTCGCCCTTTTCCACCATTGTAATGAACTCGAATCGCATCCAATGCCAATGCTATATTAACCAATATCAGACTCCGGGGTCGTATGGATTGCAGTTGCACAACGAACTCGACGGGTCACTTTTTCTCGAAAACACCTTTACCCTATTGCCCGACTCAAATCCCAGTGAGATAATCTCGGTAGTCCCGGATGAAGGATATCAGGGAACAGAACTCTCCATCGTGGTAACAGGCCGAAACACCGTTTTTCAGCAGGGAACCTCCACCATGTTTTTATCGATGTTTGGTTATTCACCTATCCAACCTGACCATCAAACTGTGCTCAACGACACCGTGATACAGGGAGATTTCACCTTTAACTTTAGTCAGCCCATGGGTTTGTACGACGTCGTCGTTCTTGAGAATTACCTCTCCGTCCTCACGAAAACAGATGGATTTCGATTGCTTTCGGGCGGAAATGCGCCGTATCTACAGTCAATCGAACCCGCAAATGTTAACCAGGGTACAGCGGTTAAGTTTTCTATTAAGGCTGTTAATGCGCACTTTGATCCGCTTGGAAACAGTCCTGCCATCACCCTGATAAACGGATACGAGGAACTATATTGTCATGATATTACGGTAATTGATTCGGTTACGCTGGAAGCGAACTTTGTGTTTTCGTATGCCAACTCACTGGGGCTGTACGATTTGGTAGTCCATGCACCACTCGATGGGACACTGCGTCTGGACAACAGTGTCGAACTCCATGAATCAACCGTAACTCCGGCCATCGTTTTTGTAGATCCCGACAGCGCCATGCAAGGTCAAACATTGAACATCAGTGTAACAGGCAGAGATATTGTTTTCATGCAAGGAACCAGTCAGTTGACGCTTTCACAAGGAAATATGACCATCAACCCCAACTCACAAACCATTGTCAACGACACCGTGATATCAGGCGAATTTAGCTTTATGACCACACAACCTCAGGGTTTCTACAATGTAAATGTAGACAATGGCTACGCATGGCCATCAGTAGTACTTGTTGATGGGTTTGATTTAAAACTGTTTGATTTTGTTGATGAAAAAAGTCTGGTTGCTTTTCTCACCTTTTACCCAAACCCCGTAAAAGAAGCGTTGTACGTCAAGCGAAACTACAACACTTCGGGAGATTTCGTGATTCGGGTGTTTGACGTGCAAGGCCGGTTGGTACTAACAGAAACCCTTTCGTCAGGAACCACAACAAAAAAACTTGATGTAATCAATTTAAATAAAGGAACATACCTGTTACATGTTTCGCAGGGACTGTCCTATCAAACCGAACAATTCGTAATTCAATAAATTCGACAATCAGCAGATTAAGGAGTAACAGGAAATACACTTATAGGCCTGATTGACCTATGAGACTAGGCAATTAAAGGACTTGTCACTTTCTTCACTTGTCAATTGAAGGCTGTAAACTATCGGTGTGGTGACTTGGTCGGGTTGGTGAAATAGCCTATCCCCTACGGGGAAAAGGGATTTGGGGATTTATACAACAAATGCTTAAGCCCTACGGGCTATGCATTTTCTGCACTTGTCTCCCCTATGAGACGACCCAATTGAAGGTCTTGTTACTTTCGTCGCTCCGTCACTTTCTTCACTTGTCAATTGAAGACTGTTGGCTTTGAATCCAGCAAATTATGAGGTGTTTTTTTAAAACTAAGGGTTTTGGTATTAGCGTTGGCTGGACGCCCGTAAGTTATCATGTGCCACTTTTGCCTTTTGCCTTTTCGTGGGTCTCTTAAAACACTCAGTCACCTTGTCCTTCATACACCCCCATTCCAAAAAGTGCATAATCAAATTTTACCGGATCATATGGATCATATAACCTGAGGTTGGCTGTCAGCTCTTCAGCTGCTTTCCAATCGTTTTGTTTTCGGCCGAGCAAACCCAATTGTCGCGCCACCTTTCCTGAATGCACATCCAGCGGACAAATTAAGGCGCTGGCCGGAATCTGACTCCAAATCCCAAAATCAACCCCCTCATTGGATGTCCTGACCATCCAGCGCAAAAACATATTGATTCTTTTTGCCGCAGATCCTTGTTCAGGATTGGCTAAATGCTTTTCTGACCGGGGTAAGTGGACTGAGGTTAGTAAGGCCGACCGTATGGCCATGATCACACTTTTTATGTCACCCTCTTTTCTCCAGGCCTGGTTGGCAACCGACTGCAATCCACCTTGTTCAAGATACACCGATTTTAATGCAGCAATTAAAAACAACAAGTCGCTGGCATTAAAGGTTCGGTAAACGAATAATTCCAGCCGCTTCAACTGGTTTGGTCTGGCTTCGGTCACAAATGCAAAAGGCTGATTTCCCATCATTTCCATCAGTTTAGAAGCTGACTTTATGATGGCAGACCTACGCCCCCAGGAAATTAGCGAGGTAATAAAGGCGGAAATTTCAATATCTTCCTGAAAATAAAAACGTTTCGGAATAGAAACAGGATCTTCTACAACAAAGTCTTCACGGCAATAGAGCCGGTACTTTTGATCTAAAAGAGAAAAGATTTCCTCTGGTCTTAATTTATTGTTTAAAATCATTTTAAATAATGAAATTGTTTTATCTTTGTGTCTGTAAAAGTATCACTAAATAAATCACTATGAAAAAGTACGTATTATTTGTTTTAGCACTGGCAGCAGGACTTCTGTTCATCAGAGCAAGCTATTCTGTAGCAGAATCTCCTGCAAAAACAACGCCAGTGGCAACCGGCCTCGACATTCCCGAAAACGTGCAGGCGGTCATCGACAACTCCTGCTATGGATGTCATTATTCAGAATCAAAAAATGAAAAAGGCAAGAAAAAGCTAATGTTCGACAAGCTGGATGAGCTTTCCAGAGTTAAGCTTATCGGTAAACTCACCGGCATTGCAGATGTAATCGCCAGCGGTGATATGCCTCCAAAAAAGGTGTTGGTTGATCATCCAGACATGGCCCTAACCGATGAAACCGCTAAAACCTTAACCGACTGGGCTACTGAAAAAGCAAATGGATTAATGGATTAGCCTGATGAAACAGTATTTGATTATTGCCATAGCCATTCCGCTAATCGCGATGAGTTTTGCTTTTGATCAATCTAGCCTAAACTCCGGCACACAGGATGTTACCCGACCCGAAGAAGTTCAAACCATCCTTAACAAATCGTGTATGCCTTGTCACAGTGATCAAGGAAGCGGTTTAAAGTCGAAGTCAAAACTGAATTTCGATAAGCTAAACGACCTTGACCCTACCAAGAAAGTGAGTAAACTGTTAAAAATTGCAGAGGAAATTGAAGAAAAAAAGATGCCGAAGTCAGGATATATTAAAAAGCATCCTGAGGCGGCACTCACTACAGATGAAGCCGACCTATTGATAAAATGGGCCGAAGAAGAAGCTGAACAAATCGTTGGAAAGAAATAAACAACGAGACACAGCCTTTTAATAGACAAAAAAGCCCGGAAAGTCAGGGCTTTTTTGTTTACACTATGCAACAGTTAATCAAACATTGCCTATTGGAATTGCACACAGATTCAGTGAATTGACCAACAGCCATTCAGTGGTATTTATCGTTTATGTGTCAACATGTTGAAAACTCTTTGTTTGAGTATGCGATACCATGATCTTTAAGTCCGGATAGCATAAAATCGAACACCCCCGACACCAACGCAAACTTTTCGGGTAGTAAGATGCCCGGCTCAATATTTGAGTTATGCATCAGATAACGCAAAGCCGTAGTTGCTGCATATCCAGTAGTTCTGGCCATGCTATGCACCTGCGAAACCGCATCGAATTCATCGTACAAATCGCTCACGAATTTTTGTCTCACTCCATTTTTCAGTCCCTGAACCACCACGCGCATAACCGTCAAATCAGCCTCTCCTTTGTCAAGACGCCATTGTTCGAAGAGCAGTTGAGAGGAGAGAGCCAAAGGCGACACCTCAACGCCTTGCACCTTAATTTTTTCCGGATTAAAAAAGCCAGCATCGGCCAACAGCTTTACCTTGGCCACATATCCCGGATACCGTAAAGTTTTCTCGCGCATAAAGTCAGCTTTTACGGTGTAGATAAGCGATCTGAGCCCATCACTGTTAAAAGCTTCCAAAGTGCCAACAGCATTAAAATCAACCAACTCAACTTCTGTTAAAGCGGGTTTAGTGACCAGCATTCCATTTTCGATCAGGCGCGCGGGACGCGTATATTCTTCCAGCACATCGGCGGGAGAAAACACCGCTTTATACTCCCATGGCCTGGTCCGGATTTTTGGCAGACCACCAACCAATATCTCAATCAATTCCACATGATCCAGCTTGTGGGCGAAATGACCGGCCAACAAATGGCTCATCCCGGGAGCAACACCCATGTCGCAAATTACACGTGCACCCCTTTTTACAGCCAAATCATGTAAATCCATTGGATTTTCAGGATAAAACGCAATGTCTACGATATCCTTTCCTGCTTCAATGGCCATGCGCAGGCTTCCAAACCCGATGCTCCCCGGCAGCGCGTTAACTACATAGTCAGCCTTTTGAAGCAAGGCTGACAGTTGCGACTTTTGTCTGGCGTCCGCTTTTACAACCTGCATATTTTCAGGAATTGTCATATCTGAATCCATTGGATTAACATCAACCAGTGTGACAAAACAATCCGGATCATTTGCCAAATCAAAGGCGATCGGTTTGCCTACCAACCCACCACCAAGGACAACAATATTGTTTTTTTTCATGCGTAGTTGTTACCTTATTTAAAAACCTTTTAATCGCTTACAAAAGTAAGGAAATACATCAGCAGATCATAAAAAAACATAAACGCAAAACTTAAGTCCGCCGTTGGCTTGAGGCAAACAGAAACAACTTTTGGCTATTCCCATCAATCATTTAAGAACGAAAACCCCACTTCGTCATGCTATAATAAAACAAAAAGGAGTGCCGCAGCACTCCTTTTTAAAAACTCGCTGAGTTTTTGGGGTGGATGATGGGATTTGAACCCACGACACCCAGAACCACAATCTGGTACTCTAACCAACTGAGCTACACCCACCATTTTTGTGGCTGCAAATATACGAACTTTTTAATTTTAGCAAACGCGAACATGGTTTTTATCGAAAGATTTTTTTAACGCTGTCTTCCTGACGGTTTACAAACAGTTTGTACCTTTGGCCAAAAACAGCTAATGCGCACTATCCTTGTATGCTTACTATTAGTTACCGGGCTTTGTCTTACTGCTCAGTGGGACAATAACGCCGGGTTGATTCCATCTCTGTTGGCCAACGCTTCCATCAAAGTGAGTTCTGGCGCAAACCTAAGCGCCCTATCGGATGGCCACACGGAAACAATGTGGGAGTCGACTAATCCGCTTCCAACCGAATATCTCGACAAGCAGGATTTAAATCTTATGCTGCATAAGGAAAATTTCCTTGTCTTTCCAACTCATGTTTCTCCGGTTTTGGCCTTCGATGGAAACACTGACAGCAAAGTCGTTATCACTGAAAAGGAGATCATCGTCGACTTTAAAAATCCGGTTTCATCGGGATGGATACACATCAAAATAAACACCGCGCAAACCGTAAAAATACTGTTTGTATACGCAGATCAAACCATTGAAGAAACCTATTTACCCACTGAAAATTACCAGATTAAATCCTTTCAAATCGAAAATGCAGCCCCACTAAAAAATATCGTCCTTGTAAGTGAAGCTCCTTACGATCTTTTTGAACTTGGTATACTACACAAAAACCCTGTTGAATTCGTGGAATTCGATTTGAAAAAACCAACCCAAATAGGCTGGATATCTACCAAACACTTTAATGGAGAGGGCGTTACAGACATCCGCCTGTTGTGGTCGCTGAACGGAAAAGACTGGATTTTGATACAACATGCTGACCCGATGGCCACTACCTTTATTCCCATTTTGATTCAACCTGCTATCGAAGCCCGCTATTTAAAGGTGGAATTTACCTTAGCTCAACGACCTTATCAGAAAGCCAAACTTTTTGAAATGGCGGCTTACGATGAAAACGGGCCTTATGGCCCACGTCCTGAGGCCAGGCCTTCGCGCCAAACTTACAACGAAAGCATGGGCATCAACGGTTTTTGGGGCTGGGGCTACAGCGTATACAGCGATCTGCTGAACGAAAACCAAGGACCTTTTCTCTTTTCAGAAATGGCCGACAGAGCACGAAATTACCACCGCATCGACTGGGACATCAACACTCCTCAGGACAAGACTGATTTCAACGCAAAGAAACAAGGGGATAACCATTCTGGTGCAAACTGGATGCAGTGGGAACGCGAATACTTCCAATGGGAAAAAGCAGGTTTCAACATCGATGCTTCCATAACTTTTGAAAAAACGACATTTTCTGACAAAGTCTGGATTAATACTGAAAATGAGGCGTTTACTTACGGGAAATCGTTTGCCGGATTTTTTATCCATACCCACAGGCTGATTTCCTTGGTGGAAATCGGTAACGAGCCCTGGGAGTACAACCGCAGTGTTTACCAAAAGGTGCTGTCAGGCATGGCTTCGGGCATTAAATCAATTGCTCCTGAAACCATCGTGCTGCCCTGTGCCGTTCAGGCCTTCGACCCCAACAACGTATTAAACAATTACATTTCCGGGTTTGTAACCGAAGAAATAAGCCGAAAAATAGATGGTCTTAACACCCACATCTATCCGTATATTTTTACACCTGAGGGAAAACATAAGGCTATTAACCCAGAAGATCCACGCTCAGAACTCTGGTCGTTAAACAATTTAACCCGGTTTAGAGATGCCAATATGTCCGGCAAAGCTATTTATGTCACCGAGTATGGCTACGACAGCCGCGGAGGAGGCGAAGACTGTACTCACGACGTATGCGTTTCGGAATTTGAACAGGCCGTGTTTGGAACACGTATGACCCTCATTCTCTATCGTTTGGGTGTTGATGCCTTCTAC
The DNA here is from genome assembly GCA_002440885.1 of Bacteroidales bacterium UBA6244. GTDB lineage: Bacteria > Bacteroidota > Bacteroidia > Bacteroidales > F082 > UBA6244. Next base: position 538 of record DJVY01000137.1, on the reverse strand, counting down.
TGGTATTTTTTCGCCAATGTCGACTACCACTCCATGATGCACAACAGATCGGGCCTAACCGCTTCGTACAGCGGAGGGTTTGCTAAAAAAGCTGCCTTTAACGCCTTTGTTAAACTGAAGCAACACATAGGTGACTTGTATTTTAAAGAAGACGTGATGGAGAATGATCAGGCCTGGGTTTACGCCTACTCCGATGCTGCCGGAAAAATAAAAAAACTCATCGCCTGGAGGCCTGTGCCTGATGAAAAAAATGAAATCGTTTGGGTTGACATTCCTACCAAACTAAACATCGGGCAGGCTGAATTCTTAGTGGACTTCGAGTCAACTGCCGGAAAAACTCCTGCTTATTCAAAACAGATGCAGAAAATCAGGATCGGATTATCCGGAAATCCGGTAATTCTGAGTGTTTATTAGTAGCTCAAGTTTCGCATGTAATTTATTGTGCTCTTATATCTAAGAGTCTATAAAATATGATTTAATTTTGACCTTCGTGGTTTCTTTGTGGTTCGTGGCATAGCTTATAAGTTGTTACACGGAG
>DJVY01000221.1 GCA_002440885.1 Bacteroidales bacterium UBA6244 | reverse complement strand
TTATTTCAAATAATCCAGCAGCCTGATTTTTTAGCCCATCACAACCCAAGTAGTCCGAAAAAGTGACACCCGCCCCCCACGCCCGGCCTCGCCATTGATTTACTCCCATAGCAAACTAATTACCTGGTTAAGACTTTCGTAGTAAATGCAGTATTCATTAAAGGCCCGGCGGCGGTCGGTGGCGCGATACTTGCGGTGGTCACTCTGACCCTCCCTTTTGTCATTCCACGGCGGAGGAATCCATAACCACCCCACGCTACCATGTCACCCCTTTGGGGTTTTCTTCCTTCTTATTCCTTTTTTCCATAATAATACCATCCCTTCGGGATTGCCAAAGCCAATGCCATCCCCCCTTCTCATCAAACCAATAAAACAAAAACAGTTTCCTCCGCTCCTAACGTTGGTCGGAAGGACAAAAATACGAATGTCATTCCGAGACCCAACTCCCCCGGAAAAAAGGGGGCGCACATTGTATGATGACAAGGGGACTGAATATCGAATATCGATTAACAGCCTGTCCGCCCATGGCGTGAAATAATGAATGATGAAGTTTAGTTCGTACGCTGATTCGCCCTTCTTCCTACTTCTGAAATCGGTGTTTCGCGCCGTAGGCGGACAGGACAACGTTCGTTATTCGATATTCCAAATTCAACATTTTACTAATATTCAAATTTTTACAAAAAGTTGTCATTGGTACTGTAGCGGAGGAATCTACAACCCATCAAATAAAAAAAAACAATCCAAACCAAACACAAACAGTTTCCTCCGCTCCTAACGTCGGTCGGAAGGACAAAAACATAGGATGTTATTCCTACCAAATTTTTTGTCATTCCATATACACCCCATAATTAAACCGCAAACCCAGCCAACGCCAAAGCCAAAGCCAAAGCCAACGCCNNCCCCCCCCTAAAAATTCAACGGTCGTTTCAGCTCCTTGGCTATGAGAATTTCAAGCTGCTTCAACTCGAAATGCTGCTGTTGTAACACAAAAATCTCAGCTTCGTCAGTCGTGTGTTGCATCTGTTTTACGATCTCCTTCAACTGTTTGCTCAACAGCCGGTGCTTAAAAGCCATCAGGATTTCAATGGCATTTTGCCGGAGCTCATCCGATTCCACTTTTACAAAAATGTGATTCTTTTCCCAGTTCTCACTCAATTGGTAAGGACTCGAAATCAGCTGTATAGCCATACCCGATATCTCCGGATCGGGATGATTTAAAAAGTATTTATCCGTTACCTCGATGCCCTTGTCGAGGGCTTCCTTGTATTCAGTAATTATTTTTATCAAAACCGGACTCTCCAGCTTTAACTGATCGCGCTGCAGGTCTTCCACAAAAAAAGATCCAATCGTCGTCACTTCAGGTTGCTCTGTTTCTTCGTTTATCACCGTAATCGACTCCCTGCCATAAACCAGCATCCACCTGATGATCTCCTGTTCGTGAAACGTTACATTCAGCGGATCGATGGTTAATTGCTCCTCGGCCTGCTGTTTGGGCTCACTCTCCCCCATCTCCCCTGTCGTCAACTCATGCTTTTTACCAAACCGCTGCCTGAGTATCTTATTCAGCTCGTTCATGAGGGTCTGCTCCGGAATACCCATGATGGTGCTGCATTCCTGAATATAAACCGTTCTGTTGATAGCTTCAGGTATCAGTGAAATGGATTGAACAATTTCTTTGATAAGTCCGGCCCGTGCCGCCGGATTACCTACCGACTCATCGAGCAGCAAATTTGTTTTGAAGGTAAGAAAATCAACGGCGTTGGAGGTAATAAACGCTTCCGTTTCAGCTGTGCGGTGCGACTTAGCATACGAATCGGGGTCTTCTCCCTCAGGGAAAAGCACCACCTTTACATTCATGCCTTGCTCCAAAATCAGATCAATCCCTCTGAAGGAAGCCTTGATACCGGCAGGATCGCCATCGTAAAGCATGGTGATGTTGGGGGTATAACGCTTGATCAGTTTTATTTGATCTACCGTCAGCGAAGTCCCCGACGAAGAAACAACATTCTGAATACCTGCCTGATACAACGAGATAACATCGGTGTACCCTTCCACCAGATAACAGCTGTTCTGTTTAACAATGGCGTTGCGCGACATGTAAATGCCGTAAAGCACCTTGCTCTTGTAATAGATCTCCGATTCGGGCGAGTTCAGGTATTTGGCTTTGGATTTATCAGCCGACAAAATGCGCCCGCCAAACCCGATCACCTTTCCGGTCAGGTTGTGAATTGGAAAAATAACACGTCCCCGGAAACGGTCGAACAGCTTGCCATCTTTTTCGATAGTCAGCCCTGTTTTGATGAGCGCCTCCTTTTTGTATCCGTTTTTTAACGCTTCTTGTGTGTAGTCGTCCCAGCCTTCGAGGGCATACCCCAACTGAAATTCACGAATGGTACCTTCTCTGAATTCACGCTCCTTGAAATAACTCAACCCGACAGAGCGCCCTTCGTCGCTCAGAAAGAGGTTTTTGACGAAATAGTTGTTTACGAAATTGTTCACCGCAAACAAACTTTCTCTTTCATCAATTTCCTGCTGCTTTTCGGGCGTGAGCTCTTCTTCGTTTATTTCGATGCTATACCTTTTGGCCAGGTATTTTAACGCCTCAGGGTAACTGTAATGCTCGTGCTCCATGATGAAGTTAACCACATTGCCCGCTTTTCCGCAACCAAAACACTTGTATATGCCTTTGGACGGCGAAACGCTGAAACTCGGGGTCTTTTCGTTATGAAAAGGACACAGACCCAGGTAGTTTGTTCCCCGCTTTTTTAAGGTGACAAAATCACCAATAACCTCCTCCACATGGGCGGTTTCGAGTATGGTTTGTATGGTCGACTGATCAATCAAAGGGAAACAGGTTTAAAGTTAAAGCGTATCGCGTCCGATAGCTACAAATGGGTTCTCCGATTTTTCAGACCCGATGGTGGTGTGTGGTCCATGACCGGGATAGACAATGGTGGTGTCGGGCAGGGTAAAGAGCTTTTTCCAGATGCTCTCCTGTAACAGGTCGTAATCGCCGGTAGGCAGGTCCGTCCGGCCTATGCTTTGGTAAAACAACACGTCTCCGGTTACCACAAAATTCGAATCGGGAGCGTATAAACAAACGCTTCCATCTGCATGACCGGGCGTATAAAGCACCTGCAAATGGCTGTTTCCAAAAGTAAGTACATCGCCATCGTTGAGAAAATGTGTTATCGGTGTAACTTTTTCAAGATTCAATCCATAAAGCCTGGCCTGGACAATGGCGCTGGTGAGAAACTGAGCCGATTTAGCATGGGCATACAACGGCAGTTGAAAGGTGCGGTTAACAAAATCGTTCCCTATAATGTGGTCGATGTGGGCGTGGGTGTTGACAAGCAAAACAGGTTTTAGCTGATGATCCGAAAGATAGGAAGTAAGGATATTTTCCTCTGTAGCATCGTTCATGCCCGGATCAATAATTACACATTCACCGGTTTCATCACTAAGCACATAGGTGTTTTCCTGAAAAGGATTAAAAGTAAACAGCTTAATAGTAATCATAGATAGTTCGTTTTGGCAGGGTCAAAAATAGTGCAAAGCCACAAGAATTCGCCTCGTTAAATAAAATAATTTGGTTTAATATTTGTTATAATTTAGCCACGCTAAGCATTAACAGTGAGATCAGCAATAAAAAAAATAACGTCCCGGTTTTTATCAAACCGAATTATCGTTTTGATATTGAGTGTTGTTGGCCTGTTCGCAAGCCAACAGGCAACGGCTCAGTTTTACAACGGGTCGAATCAAAATTTTGGCAAAAACAGGGTGCAGTTTAACGATTTCTATTGGACTTACTACAAATTTGACGACCTGGACACCTATTTCTACCTGAACGGAAAAGAGCTGGCCGAGTATGCTGCGCGTTATGCCACCGAACAAATTCCTGTTATTGAAGCCAAAATGGAGACCATTTTAGACAAACGTCTTCAGTTTATTGTTTTTAACAACCTCACCGACCTCAAACAAAGCAACATCGGCCTGATGACAGATGAAAACTACAATGTCGGCGGGGTAACACACATTATCGGCTCTAAAGTTTTTATCTATTTCGATGGAAATCACGTGAACTTTGAAGATCAAATCCGGTCGGGTATAGCCGAAGTTATGTTTAATCAGCTCATGTTTGGCGGCTCGCTCACGCAACAAGTTAAAAACGCCACTTTCTTTAGTCTGCCATCGTGGTACCGCATCGGGCTTATCAGCTGGTTAGGTAAGGATTGGAGCGTGGAATACGATAACAGGGTGCGCGATGGGATTTTAAGCGGACGTTATAACAAGCTCAACAACCTGGAGGGTGAAGACGCTACCTACGCCGGGCATTCGTTGTGGCGCTTCGTGGCCAACCAGTACGGTGAGCGTACCGTTAGCAACATCATCCACATGACGGGCATGAGCAACAGCGTCGACAAAGGCTTTTTGTACGTTACCGGGCTGTCGTACAAACAAATTGTGGAAGAATGGAAAAACTATTATCAGGCCGAATACCAATCCTACGTTGGCCATACCCAACTTCCCGACAACAAGATTGATTTGAAATACCGCGAGGACGTTGTTTTCAGTCGGCCTACAATTAGCCCGGCAGGAGATTTATTGGCCTATACCACCAATGAAATGGGTAAATATAAGGTGTTTTTAATGGATATAAACACCGGGAAAAAGAAACGGATACTGAAAAAAGGGGTGATGATTGATACCAAAACAGATTACAGCTATCCGCTGCTCTCATGGCATCCTACCGGAAAAATACTGGCCCTTGTCATCGAAGACAAAGGCATGCCCTGGTTATATTTGTACGAACTGGAAAACAAACAAACTACCCGCCAGATTTTATACAACATCCAAAAAGTAAACGACTTTTCCTATTCCGATGATGGGCGGAAGCTGGTGATGTCGGCCTCCCAAAACGGACAATCCGACATTTTTGTTTTTGATCTGGCTTCCAGCTCGTGGTTAAAGATTACCGACGACCTCTATTCCGACCTTTCGCCCGCCTTCATCAACAGGTCATCGCAAATTGTGTTTAGCTCAAACCGGATAAACGACACGCTAAGCAAATCAACCGAAGTGGTTGTCGACGTGCCCGACCAGTTTGATTTGTTTGTTTACGACTTTAAAAACCACAACCCTGTCCTGAAAAGAATTACAAATACTCCGCTTGCAAGCGAATGGCAGCCCGAGTCGTATGGCTTTAACACCATTTCCTACCTAAGCGATGCCAACGGTATTACCAACAACTACCTGGCAATGATTGACAGTACGGTAAGTTCGGTTGATACCGTGGTTCATTACAGGTATTTTGCCCTATCGAAAGCCATAACCGACTACACCTGGAACATACTCGATCACCAGGTAAACCCGGCAGCCGGACTACAGGCCATGACGATCTTCCACAACAACAGAACCCAGTTGTTTTTGCAACCCACCCCCACCTACTCCGCTGCTCCAAACCTGAAGCTGATGGATACCAGGTACATGCAACAACTAAAAGCCGAAGAGCAAAAGAAGCAGGTGCTGTTGCAACGCGAAATGCAAGCACAAAAAACCCCTCCTCCCGGGCAGGATACGGTGCAAACCGAGACCAAACCGGCTCCAGTCTCAAAGCCTAAGCGCTTTGCGATGGTGTATACCGACGAAACCGGAAAAGAAGTGATTCCGGCACGGGGAATGACTGAAAATGGGGTTGGTTCAGCCTCCATTCCGGGCTTGTCAGGGCCTCCATCAGGCGAAGAAATCAGTATCCCCAAAAGGCTTAATTACAATGTGTCCTATTTTATCAACGACCTGACCTCGCAAATCGATTTCAATTACATCAACTACGGGTATCAGCCTTTTACAGGTGGCGGAAGTCCGATTTATCTTAACCCGGGTTTTAACCTGTTCTTCCAAATGGGGTTGACAGACCTGATGGAAGATCACCGCATCATCGGCGGGGTTAGGCTAAACCTGAGTTTAATCAACAACGAATACCTGTTTAGCTACGCTGACCTAAAAAAACGTCTCGACAAAGAATTTGTATTTCACCGCAACACCCTCGAAGGATCAAATGGTTATGTTATCCAACGGGTACATACCCACGAACTTTTTTATTCACTCAAATGGCCATTTAACGAAGCCCTTAGCCTGAAAGGTACGGCCATGTACCGCAACGAAATGTTTGTAACCATGGCCACCGACCAAATTGCGCTCGAAACGCCTACCGTCTACGACAACTGGGCAGGGCTTAAAGGCGAATTGGTTTTCGACAACACGCGCAGCCCGGGGACAAACCTCTATTATGGCACACGTTATAAGCTGTTTGCCGAATACCACCAACTGATCAACGGTGACCAACAAAACCTGATTGTGTTGGGATTCGACTACCGAAATTACCAAAAAATTCACCGTACTTTTATTTGGGCCAACCGCATAGCCGGAAGCACCTCGCTAGGCAGCGACAAATTGATTTATTACATGGGAGGCGTCGACAACTGGCTTTTCCCGGCGTTTAATACCAACACGCCCATCGATTACAGCCAACATTATGCCTACCAAACCCTGGCAACAAACATGCGTGGCTTCAACCAGAACATAAGAAATGGTAACAGTTTTTTGGTGATAAACAGCGAACTGCGAATGCCTGTGTTTCAATATTTCTCACGAACACCAATCAGCTCAACTTTTTTACGCACCTTTCAGCTGGTAGGGTTTGGCGACATTGGAACGGCCTGGACAGGGAGCAGCCCTTACTCAAAAGAAAACGCCCTGTACACCAATTATGTAGATAGTGGCCCAATGCATATTTCCGTTGAAGTGCAAAAAGAACCCATTGTGGGAGGATTTGGGTTGGGAGTGCGGTCCACAGTATTTGGGTATTTTATCCGTGGCGATATTTCATGGGGTGTCGACGACTACAAAGTAACCCGTCCGGTGTACTACCTGTCGCTAAGCCTCGACTTTTAAACAATATAGGAGACATGAAAATGACTGTAAGTGTAGTTTTAATCCTGGTTTTAATAGGCCTGGTGGCCGGCATCTTCAGCGGGTTGATTGGGATTGGGGGCGCAATCATTATCATACCGGCTCTGGTTTTTATCCTGGGCATGGACCAGTACAGCGCACAAGGCACAAGTCTGGCGGTCATGCTTCCACCTATCGGATTGCTGGCGGCATACAGTTATTATAAAGAAGGAGCGCTTAACCTCACCTACGCCCTCATTATCGCAGGAGCATTTCTAATTGGAGGCTATATCGGATCAAAATTCGCCTTGTCCATACCCGAGGTTACCCTGAAGAAAATTTTTGCTGTAGTTCTTTTCCTGATTGCCCTCCGGATGCTTTTTGAGAAGTGAACTATTTTGATAATAAAATTTATGCCAAAAACATCACGAAAAATAGTTTAGCTGTTTTTTTTAACTTAATTAACTAAATACCTGTTTGTTATTTTTTATCAACACCCGTTGTGAATAAAAAAATCACAGGGCATGATGTATAGTGTTGTATATTGCAAGCCTGAAAAGTCAAGATGTGTTTTTTCGCAGCATGTTGATTTACAGACAAATGTTTCAACCAACAACCATCAATCGTACCAAAACCATGGATAACACTTTGTACTTAAATTTCGACGAAAAAGTCAGTAATCAAACGGCCGGTCAAGAGGTGGAGCAGGAGATAGAAAAGAGTTTTTACGAACGCGTTTTAGAAGAAAGATCAAAATTGGAGATGACAGAACAAAAAACGGAAACAGGATTTGTTTCCAAGTTGCGGGTAGCCGAAAAAGATTTAACCGAGAATACAAAGGAAGCCGTTTCAATGCCGAAAACCAGTTACTCACATCAGGAAGTCTTGGAAGCTTGTACGGCTTACTTTGAGGGCGACACCCTGGCAGCTAATGTGTGGATTAACAAGTACGCCTTGAAAGACAGCAAGGGGAATTTATACGAAAAAACCCCTGCCGACATGCACCGGCGTCTGGCCAAAGAAATCGTGCGTATTGAGAATAAATACCGAAACCCAATGACTGAGGAAGAGGTATTTGCCGTTCTGGATCATTTTAAATACATTATTCCGGCGGGAAGCCCTATGGCCGGTATTGGCAACGAACAGCAAATTTCGTCTTTGTCGAACTGCTTCGTTATTGGAAACGATGGCAAATCGGATAGTTATGGCGGGATTCTGAAGATTGATCAGGAGCAGGTGCAACTCATGAAACGCCGCGGCGGCGTGGGTCACGACCTTACCCACATCAGGCCTGCCGGAAGTCCGGTAAAAAATACCGCTTTAACTTCAACGGGAGTAGTTCCTTTTATGGAAAGGTATTCCAACTCAACACGCGAAGTAGCGCAGGATGGCCGACGTGGCGCGCTGATGCTCAGCATTGGCATAAAACATCCCGATGCTGAACACTTTATCGATGCAAAACTCGAACAAGGCAAAGTAACCGGTGCCAATGTTTCGGTTAAAATTGATGATGAGTTCATGCATGCGTTACGCGACAACAAATTGTATGTACAACAGTTTCCTACCAACAGCGATAATCCTTGGGTAAAAAAAGAAATTGATCCAAAACAGCTGTGGGATAAAATTATCCACAACGCCTGGGCTTCTGCCGAACCCGGTGTGTTGTTCTGGGACACGGTGATCAACGAATCGATACCTGATTGTTATGCCGATTACGGATTTAAAACCGTTTCGACCAATCCGTGCGGCGAAATCCCCTTGTGTCCCTACGACAGTTGTCGGCTCCTGGCTATAAACTTATATAGCTATGTAGAAAACCCTTTTACCGAAGAGGCGTATTTCAACGGAGATCTGTTTACCAAACATGCCCATATTGCCCAACGCATCATGGACGACATCATCGATCTGGAAATAGAAAAAGTGGACGCTATTCTGGTCAAAATAGAGGCCGACCCCGAATCGGAAGAAGTAAAGATGGTAGAACGCAGGCTGTGGGAAAAAATTCGCGAAAAATCAATTCAGGGTCGCAGAACAGGTATCGGCATTACCGCCGAAGGAGATATGCTGGCCGCTTTGGGCTTGCGCTACGGCTCGGATGACGCCATCACCTTTTCAACCGAAGTGCATAAACTGTTGGCCATCGAAGTATACCATTCGTCGGTTGAGCTTGCCGAACAGCGCGGCTCATTTCCTATTTACAATGCACAACGCGAAGCCAATAACCCGTTTATCACACGCCTCCGCGAAAATGCACCCAAAGTTTACGAAAAAATGACCAAGGTTGGTCGGCGAAACATTGCCTCACTCACCATTGCCCCTACCGGAAGTATCAGCATCTGTACCCAAACCACTTCGGGTATCGAACCGGTATTTATGGTTTCGTATAAAAGAAGAAGAAAAGTTAATCCCAACGACAAAAACGTGACGGTTACTTTTGTAGATGAGGTAGGAGACGCCTGGGAAGAGTATCTGGTATTTCATCCGAAATTTGAAACCTGGCTTACGGCCAATGGCTATGAAGTGGCTGAGGTAAAGTCGATGAACGATGAAGATTTAAACAAAGTAATCGAAAAATCGCCTTACTACCTAAGCTCCTCTGCCGATATCGACTGGGTAAGCAAAGTAAAAATGCAGGGCGATATTCAAAAATGGGTAGATCACAGCATCAGCGTTACGGTAAACATCCCTGAAACGGCTACCGAAGAACTGGTGAGCCAGATTTATCAAAAAGCATGGGAGAGTGGCTGCAAGGGAATGACCATCTACCGCGACGGATCACGATCGGGTGTGCTGGTAAGCAACGACAAAAAAGGTGAAGCTTCGAAAGATGATTTCATTGAAACAAAAGCCCCGCCACGGCCCCGCATTATCGAAGCCGATGTCATTCGTTTTCAAAACAACTATGAAAAATGGCTGGCCGTGATTGGCAAGATAAACGACAAACCCTACGAGGTGTTTACCGGAAAAGCTGAAGATTTTTATCTGCCACCTTACGTTGAAACCGGTTGGGTAGTGAAGGTTAAAAACAAAGGCGAAAGAACCCGTTACGATTTCCAGTTTGAAGACAAACAAGGTTATCGCATCACCGTGCCGGCCTTATCCCGCAGCTTTGAGCAGGAATTCTGGAATTATGCCAAACTGATTTCCGGAGTGCTCCGACACGGTATGCCACTTACTTACGTGATAGACCTCATCTCGAACCTGAATTTCCCCGAAGACAACATCAACACCTGGCGCAACGGGGTGGTAAGAAGTCTGAAACGCTATATACCTGATGGTACCCAGGCCGTCGACACCATTTGTCCGGCATGTGGCGAAAACACCGTTGTATACGAAGATGGCTGCCTGATTTGCAAATCGTGCGGACATTCCAAATGCAGCTAACCTATTGATTTTTTATTTGTTTGAGGGTGGTTTTGGTCTTGCTGAAGCCACCTTTTTTTTTGAATGCATGTCCACTCCTTTAGCGCAATTATAAGCTACCTTATATTAATTGTTTCTAAATCTGTTGACAAAATTGAAAGTTGTAATAATTTATTACTTTTGCCGTTCTTTTTTTGTGAGAAGAAAAGGAGAGGTGCTCGAGTGGCTGAAGAGGCTCGCCTGGAAAGCGGGTATACCCCAAAAGGGTATCGCGGGTTCGAATCCCGCTCTCTCCGCAAATGAAGAAAAAATAATGTTGATAACTAAAATAAATTTTTAACTTTGTCCAATCGTAAAAGTTAACTAAAACTGATCATCAATTTTTACAACCATGAGAAAATTATTTGCGTTTCTTACCATCGTTTTCTTGATAACCACAGGGTTGTCAAATTACAGTTATGCACAGGTCTACAATGAGGAGGAAACAACTCCCGTTGCTGAATCAATCGTTGGAGATTCTGTTACAGTTGCCGAAGAAATAGTTGAGGAAGTGGCCACCATAGCTGAGCCCGAAGCTCCCAAAACATTTCATCAAATACTGAAGGAAAAATTTATTGAAGGGGGCCCCGGATTTATGGGCATCGTTTTGCTGGCGCTTATTTTTGGTCTGGCCATTAGCATCGAGCGTATCATTTACCTCAGCATGGCTTCCATCAACACCCGCAAACTCCTGAAAAACTTTGAAACGGCTCTGGATAAAGGAGGCGTTGACAAAGCCAAAGAAGTTATCCGCAACACCCGCGGACCGGTTGCCAGCATTTTTAGCGAAGGTTTGAATCGCTTTGATGATGGTTTGGCCGAAGTTGAAAAAGCAGTTATCGCTTACGGAAGCGTAGTTACCGGACGTCTCGAAGCCGGAGTTAGCTGGATTTCACTTTTCATCGCCCTGGCTCCTATGCTCGGGTTTATGGGAACTGTAATCGGTATGATTAAAGCTTTCGACGATATCGCAGCTGCCGGCGATATTTCACCAACTGTAGTTGCTGATGGTATTAAAGTGGCGCTGTTAACCACCGTTTTCGGTTTGATCGTGGCCATCATCCTCCAGATTTTCTACAACTTTATCGTTTCAAAAATTGAAAGCCTCGTTAATGATATGGAAGACAGTTCCATCGCATTTATCGATATCCTGGCCAAACACGTTAAAAAATAAAGATCATGAAAGATAGTATTCACAGCATTACAAAAGTGATTCTGATCATCTTGCTGGCGCTATCTGTTATCTCCGGTGCGGCTTACTATGCCTTATTTGAGTTTGACAGAACAGTGGCCGAAATGATGGATGATCTGAATAATCCTTATCTGAATGAATTCTTCTACTGGTCGGCTATTTTATTGGGTATTATTGTGCTTATCACGATAATTTCACCTATTTACAACTTTATAATCAACCCACAGAATATTGGTGTGGTAATAGCAAGTGTGGTGGCGTTTGCAGCCGTTATCCTTGTTGGTTATTTGTTGGCCGGTAATGAGTTTTCAGCTTACGAACTGGAAAAACTGAAAACCACTGCACAGGTATCCAAACTGGTGGGCATGGGCATTTACAGTACGTATATCGCCTTCGGACTTACCATTTTGGCTATCATTTACTCTTCAATAGTTAAACTGTTTAAATAATCGCTCTATGGCACGAAAAGCAGCCCCGGAAATAAATGCCGGATCGATGGCGGATATTGCCTTCCTCCTGCTGATCTTCTTCCTGGTTACAACAACTATGGACGTGGACACCGGGATTACCAGGAAGCTGCCGCCGCCTGTTGAGGACACCGAAGATGATATCGATGTAAAAGATCGGAACGTGTTGAAAATTTTGGTCAACAACCAGGATCGGTTACTTATTGATGGCAAACCGGGTGATATCAGCCAGTTGAGATATAAAGTCATCGACTTTATTACCCCTCACCCTGAAAACCCGGAATATCCGGAAGTAACCAGTAAATACATCGAACAACTAAAAACCGAGATCGTTGTTTCAAAGGGAATTATTTCGTTGAAAAACGACCGAGGGACTTCGTACGATATGTATATTGCAGTTCAGAATGAGTTGGCCGCTGCCTTTAACGAGCTAAAGGATCGCTTTTCGATGGATCAGTATGGCATGAAGTACAGCGTTCTGATTGATAAGGACAAGATTGATGCCGTTAACGCAGCTGTACCGGTGGCCATTTCAGAAGCCGAACCTGAAGATATAGGAGGAAATTAATATGTCGAAGTTTAAAACCAAACAAGGAAAAGGATCTCCTGCCATTAATACTTCATCGTTGCCTGATATTATTTTCATGCTGTTGTTTTTCTTCATGGTAACAACGGTTATGCGTGAAGTAACGCTGAAGGTTAAAACCAAGTTGCCGCAGGCAACCGAAGTACAGAAGCTGGAGAAAAAATCGCTGGTGAGTTATATCTATATCGGGCCTCCTACCAAATCGGCTCTCTATGGCACAAACTCACGTATTCAGCTGAACGACACCTTTGCCACTGTAGATGACATTCAGGAGTTCGTGGCCAAAGAACGTGAAGACCGTGATGAAGCCGACAGGAAGTTCATTACCACTTCACTCAAAGTTGACGGACTTACCAAAATGGGTATCGTAACAGATGTAAAACAGGAGCTTCGCAAAGCCGGAGCGCTTAAAATCAACTACTCAACCCGCAAAGGGAAATCAAATCAGAAATAAAATCTTTAAGGTTTGTTTAAAAGAGGTTGTCCTAACAAGGGCAGCTTCTTTTTTTTTGTAGAGAACAAATGCACTACGAGCAAAAAGGGAAGTGCGTCCACCACAAGCTGAGCATTTCCTTCTATCGCTTCGTTAAATAACCTCAGAACTATTTTACACAGGAATAGGGAGGGGGATAAGAAATATTAAGCGACGGGCTACACCGCCCCTCGCGTATTCGGCATGTTTTTAAGCGTATTTACATCGTTAGTTCACTGAATTTTTGTACTTATACAAGAAATCTGATACAAATAATGCCTACACTTATTCAGCATTTGAATGCAGCATGCTTTTGAGATGTTGACATCACAAAACTTGATGAACAGAAATCAAAGAGATTGATTATTGAGCGCATCGTACAACTTGGAACACTGGATGAAATAAAGCTGATAAAAGAATTTTATGGTGTGGAAAACTATCATATCCACCATTTGTCAGCTCAACTATATCGATCCTAAAACGCTGAATTTCTTATCTTTGCTCTTTCAAACGCCAAAAACAAAATTCAAATGCTACACAAGAGCACAGTCGACGAGTCAACACTGGAGTTATTAAAACAACTACAGCAGAAAGACTATCTTAAAGGATTTCACTTGGTTGGTGGCACAGCCTTAGCACTAAAAATGGGTCATCGGAAATCTGTTGACCTTGATTTGTTTTCTGTCTTCATTCAAGTTTTGCAATTAAACCTATTTATTGAAAATCAGATAATTAATTATTATCAAACATAAATGACATTGATATATTGTTAATTACAGATTCCATTCCTGTTCAGAAATTTTCTTTGTGAACCTTCAATGTTGCAAAACAAGAAAAACAGCTATAATTTTTAAATTTTTTTCTCATTTTCTTTTCCCTACTCCGTGGACCTCAGTGTCTTCTCCGTGCAACTCCGTGTAACAACCTATTAGCTATGCCACGACCACAAAGAAGCCACTGAGGTACACGAAGGTCAAAAATAAATCAAATTTAATTGACTACTAGATATAAGAGCTCGAAAAATTACATGCGAAACTTGAGTAAATAGAAAAAGCCACATTAATCTATTTGAAGAAAATATAACAACAAAGCCGCCAGTCACACAGTCGCCAATAGTGTCGCTTATTCAATCAATTGGAAATCAAGCTTACGTTGCTCCAGATTCACATTTTTTACCAATACTTTCACCTCATCCCCCAGCCGATAGATTTTTCCGCCTTTCCGTCCTATAATCCGGTAGTTGTCTTCATCCAGATAATAAAAGTCGTCGTCCAAATCGGTAAACCTGATAAGCCCTTCGCTCTTTGAGATGGCCAGCTCGACAAAAATGCCCCATTTGCTAACTCCTGAAATGTTGCCATCGAAAACCTTTCCCTGCTTATCGAGCATAAACTCCACCTGCTTGTATTTAACCGAATCGCGCTCAGCCTGTACTGCCCTGCGTTCCATCTCCGATGAATGTTTGCACATCTCCTCGTACACTTCCCGATTGGCCGATGATCCACCCTCCAGGTATCGCTGAAGCAGCCTGT
>DJVY01000038.1 GCA_002440885.1 Bacteroidales bacterium UBA6244 | reverse complement strand
GGCCGAAGCCTCCGCCGGGTTGGCCATTTACAAAAAAAATATAGGGATGGAGTTCACCCTCCACTATATTTCGCCGGAGTTCGAGAAAGGCAGACATTTCCAATGGGGAAGCCTCTTTCTAGTTTTTGAGTTTTAATCAGACGCTGCTAAATGCCTATGAACAAAATAAAACCAACCAACGGACACGCCGGGAAAAACCAACTTCCTCCTGTAGAGGAGTTGAAATTTCCGGTGACCTTTCACCTGAAAACTGTTTTCGACGTGCAATACAGCGAAACTGAGAACAAAGCAAATATCGAATTAACCCTGAGTACCCTGGGCATTCCCTTCCGGTTTCTAACCACAAAAAAAAGCAGCAAAGGGAATTTCTCGAGCCTATCGTTCGAAATCACCATCAACAACAAACCCCTGATGGAGAAGCTTTACGAAGAACTTAAAACTGTCCCGGGTTTAAAAATGGCCTTATGATCGCAAAAATAGCCGCCATAGCTTTAGGAGGCAGCGTAGGCGCTGTGTTAAGATACGCGGTGTATTTGCTGTTCGGACGAGCCCACGAACAAGCGTTTCCATGGCATACCATCCTGGTGAACCTTGTCGGATCGTTTCTTATCGGACTCCTTTGGGGTCTTTTTGATCGAATTTACGTGAGCCCCGGCGTGCGACTTTTCCTCTTTATCGGTGTACTGGGAAGTTTTACCACCTTTTCAACTTTCGCCTTCGAGACTTTTAACCTGGGTCGTGGTGGAAACATCACCTACGGCCTTATCTATGTACTGACTACCAATATATTCGGCATTGGATTGGCCGCTGGAGGCTATTATCTTTCAAAACTTTTTTAATGCACGAGATTGAACCTTTTTATCAATGGCGCGAATTTTATGTGGCCTCCGAAGATCCTCATTCGCCCTTTTATGGAAATCAGTACAGCGAGTTTGAACTGACAAACGCCGTGTATAATTACCTCATTCACCCCCAATGGGAGGCTTTTGGTTCGGCTACACTCTACCTGAAACTCCTGATGGTGAGCTATGAAAAACAATATGCCATTATCGAACTTATCGGCGAATGGAACGATACCCTCTACAATGACATCATGTACCTTTACCAGGAAGTGATCGAACCACTTATCGACAACGAAATAACCCACTTCATCCTGATTGGCGAGAACGTGCTTAACTTTCATGCCGACACCGCCGACTATTACGAGGAATGGTTCAGCAATATTGGTGACGGATGGATTGTCTGCCTGAATTTTAAGAATCACCTCATCGCTGAGTTTGGAGAAGCCAATATCGACTATTACCTGGCTATGGGCGGCAGGTTTAACGAAATAAACTGGCGCGCTTTTTCACCTGATCAGCTGTTCCGTGTGGTAAACTCGCTCCTTAACAAACGGTTAAATCAATAAACATGAAAGGAGTCAGCATTACCGTTTTCGGAAAAGTTCAGGGTGTGGGATTTCGTTTTTACACCAAGAAAAAGGCCGATGAGCTGAACCTGACCGGATGGGTAAAAAATATGCGAGATGGCAGTGTTTATATAGAAGCAGAAGGAGAAAACCAGGATGTCGACACCTTTATCGACTGGTGTAGGCAAGGACCGGAATGGGCTCAGGTAATCAAATCTCAAATCCAGATGCTTCCATTGCAAGGCTTTACCCAGTTTACCATCAGATAACTATTCCTCATAAATCTTAAGTCCACTCCGGCCTGCCTGCCCGCAGAAACTCTCGTTTTCCGGGTGGTCCGGGTAGTTTTTCGAGCACAAATCCTGCTTCTTTTAAGGCCCTTTTAACCAGCCCTTTGCAGGAATAGGTAACCAGATACCCTCCGGGCTTTAAGGTCTGGAACAGCCTGATAAACCCTTCAGTCGTCCACATCTCAGGCTGAGCCTCAGGTGAAAAAGCATCAAAAAATACCACGTCATAGTTTTGTGCCTCCAATGTAATACCTTCAAACGACTCCTGCCACTTTCTCAGATGAAAATGGTCGGTCACAAAGGTATCCATTACAGGTGATTCATGAATTTTGAGAAAGAGCTCATGACTCATTTTCAGTAACTCCGGGAAATTCAGACTGGCAGCTTCAGTACGATTGATTGGATATAACTCAATGGCGGAATAGTGCACAATGACCTCACGCTTTTCTGCCGCCATCAAGGTTAACAAAGCGTTCAACCCTGTCCCGAAACCAACTTCAAAAACAGAAACCGACTTGCGTGAAAGAAAGGGTTCAAGTCCGGCATTGATAAAAATGTGTTGCGATTCCTGTATAGCCCCAAAAGTGCTGTGGTAATGCTCTCCTACTTGTTCATTGAAATAAGTGGTGGAGCCATCTTCGGTTGTATGTAGTTGAATATTAGACAAGCTAGCGACTTTAAAGGTGACAAATATTTTGTTTCAAAATTCTCGGAAAAGATACCAATTAGTTTAAAATCAAAGGCAAAATGCACTTACATTTGCGCACTTTTTTCAAATCAGTAAAAATCAAACCTCGGTTGTCAGATGAAAGGCATTTACACTATTCTGTTGCTGGTACTCTCGAACACCTTTATGACTTTTGCCTGGTATGGTCATTTAAAATTCAAGGAGTGGAAGTGGTTTGATGCCCTGCCATTGATCTCCATTATTCTGATCAGCTGGGGAATCGCGCTGTTTGAATACCTTTTTCAAGTGCCTGCCAACCGCATCGGTTTTAAGGAAAACGGTGGCCCATTTACGCTCGTCCAGCTTAAGGTCATACAGGAAGTGATCACCCTGGTGGTTTTCTCTGTGTTTACACTGTTGATGTTTAAAAACGAAACCTTTAGATGGAATCATCTGGTGGGCTTTGTCTTTTTGGTTTTGGCGGTCTTTTTTATCTTTAAAAAGTAACAAAAAAAGCTCCTTCATACTCCATTTCTTTTTGAAACAAATATAAATAAGCCATAGTGTTAAAAAATTAACAGAAAGGAAGAAAAAAATAATTTACTTTTGTAGTGATCAATTTTTAACAAAAATTCGTTAAAACAGCTATATTTTATGAAAAAAAATGTAATTATTATCGGCGCAGCCGGACGTGATTTTCACAATTTCAACACGTATTATCGTGGAAATGAAGATTACAACGTAGTGGCTTTCACAGCTGCACAAATTCCAGACATTGATGGCAGGAAATATCCTACCGAACTCGCAGGCGAGTTATATCCTGATGGCATTCCCATTTACGATGAGTCGAATCTGACCGAATTAATCAAAGATTTGAAAGTTGACGATTGTGTGTTTTCATACAGCGACGTGCCTTACGCAAGGGTTATGGGCGTTAGTGCCATTGTGAACGCTGCCGGTGCAAATTTTGTACTGTTAGGCCCTGCCGACACCATGGTAAAAAGCACCAAACCTGTAATTGCTGTTGGCGCTGTGCGTACAGGATGCGGCAAAAGCCAGACCTCACGCAAAGTGATTGAGTATTTAATGAAAAAAGGCCTTAAAGTGGTGGCTGTCCGTCACCCCATGCCTTACGGCGACTTGAATGCACAAAAAGTACAACGTTTTGCCACTGTCGAAGATCTGGCCAAACATAAATGTACCGTAGAAGAGATGGAAGAGTATGAACCACACGTGGTGCGCGGAAACGTAATTTACGCCGGTGTTGACTATGAAGCCATTTTGCGTGCTGCCGAGCAAGATCCGGATGGATGTGATGTGGTGTTGTGGGATGGCGGAAACAACGATTTCCCGTTCTACAAACCCGATCTGAACATCACCGTTGTCGACCCCCATCGTCCCGGTCACGAATTATCATACTATCCCGGTGAGGTTACCTTGCGCTTAGCTGATGTGGCTGTGATCAACAAAATGGATACCGCCGCTCCTGAAGCCATCCAAACTGTTCGTGAAAATATCTACAAAGTGAACCCCAAAGCCATCGTGGTAGATGCCGCATCGCCTATCGCTGTTGACGATCCATCGGTGATTAAAGGCAAAAGAGTGCTGGTGGTTGAAGATGGCCCAACACTTACCCACGGTGAAATGAAAATAGGCGCAGGTACCGTAGCCGCCATGAAATTTGGTGCTGCTGAACTTGTCGACCCACGTCCGTTTGTTGTTGGTAAACTGGCCGAAACTTTCCGCATTTATCCCAATATCGGAACCTTGCTTCCAGCTATGGGCTACAGCGAACAACAACTGAAAGACCTCGAGACCTCGATTAACAATACCGATTGCGATGCAGTGGTCATTGGTACACCCATCGACCTGAACCGCATTGTGAAAATCACCAAACCCAATACACGCGTATATTACGACCTACAGGAAATCGGACAACCCGACCTGCAAGGTGTATTGGATGAGTTTGTTAAAAAGCACAAACTGGATTAATTAGTTTCTAACTAAACGTCTATGAGGCTACCTCCAAGGGGTAGCCTCTTTTTTTTACAACAAGCTCGCTTTCGGTGTTTTTTTGTACCTTAGCGCGACATAATACGGTTACCTGAAATCAACGGCAAACTTTTACAAAAGCCTCGAAATCATGAACAGAAACCACCTACTCTCCTTAGTTAAACTAGCCTGGTACAGTGCCACTTACTTTTTAATACTCCTGCTTATGTCGCATCTATTCTCGTGCAAACCCCAACGCGAACTACCCACAGTGGCAGTGCTGGACATCGAAAAATATGTCGGCACCTGGCATGAGATAGCCCGGCTTCCAAACCGGTTTGAGCGCGGTCTGACCTGCGTAACAGCCGAATACAGCCTGAAGGAAAACGGGAAAATCCGGGTAAAAAACAAGGGCTTCAACGCCGACAAAAACAAATGGAAAGAAGCCACCGGAACAGCCTGGATACCCGACAGTCAATTCCCCGGTCAGCTTAGAGTCCGGTTCTTCTGGCCTTTTGCAGGCGACTACTATGTGATCTATGTTGACGAAGCCTATCGCCTTGCCCTCGTAGGCGACCCTGCACGTGACTATCTTTGGATACTCAGCAAAGACCCCAATCCCGAAAAAGAACGCTACGATGAACTGGTTTCCCTCGCAAAAAAGCTGGGCTTCGCCACTGAAAATCTGGCAGAAGTGAAAAGGGAGTGTGAGTGAGCCCCGCTGGCCAAGGGCAAAGCACAGCCAAAGAATCCGGGGTATCCGACTGAAACCCACTTCTTACATCCATTTTCTGTTATTTTGTGCCACACGAAGCATATCAACTGAATTCCCTAGCTTAATACCATTTGAGAATCATCTAATCCAGTGGGTGTCATCCTGAGCCTTCTCAGGCGGAGAAGGATCTAAACACCTCACCTCAATACCAATCCACTCACTAATAAACCAATTGAGATCCTTCATTCCTCAGGCTTCATTCAGGATGACAACTCGTTCTGTACTGTCATCCTGATCCGCCTCAGGCGGGGAAGTATCTCAATATTAGTTAGTTTCCCCCTTTCCCTTCCGGCAAGCTTACAATAAAAGTAGTGCCTTGTCCTAAAGTGCTTTCTACTTCGATTTTTCCTTTGTGAAGTTTAACAATTTCATTAACAATACTCAAGCCCAAGCCATTGCCGGCTGTATGGCCTGCGTTGGATGCCCTGAAAAACGGGGTAAATAAAAAGGGAAGGTCGGTTTCGGGGATACCTATGCCATTGTCGGTGATTCTTAATTCGATTCCATTCGCCATTATGGTTAGCGTCACTTTGATTTTCGGCCTTCCTTGCGTGTAGCGGATGGCGTTTTGTAACAGATTTTGAAGCATTTGGCGTATTAACACGACATCGAGAGGAAGCCTATAAGATTGGACGCTGGAATCAAAAACCATATCCACAGCGGTTTTTTCCAGCTGAATTCTTTCGTTGATGATTCCCTTGCACAGCTCAACTACCTCTGTCATTTCAGGATTCATCTGCATGCGGCCCTGGTGGGCTTTAGATATTTGCAGTACATTTTCGACTATTTTCGTCAGATGAACGACTTGTTGGTTAATTTTCACAAGCCGTGCCTTCACCTGATCCTGATCCATACGTTCCCAGTATTGGCTGAGCGATTCACTGGCCATGAGAATAGTGGCTAAAGGTGTGCGAAATTCATGGGAAGTGTTGGCGATAAACCGCGATTTTAACTCACCCAGCTCCTTTTCACGATGAACGGCTTCCACGAGTTTCTCCTCAGCCAACTTCACACTGGTCAGGTCGCTGAACTTGCCAATCAGCCTGATTGGTTTCCCTTCTTTGTTGTAACCTATAACTTTGCCCTTGTTTTGCAACCACCTGATCTCTCCTTGTTTTGTTGTGACACGGTAAATACAATCAAAATATTCTGTTTTTCCTTCAATGTGTTTGTCCATTTCGTCTTGCACAAGCGCAAGATCTTCGGGCACAACCAGTTTAATATAGGCGGCGTAGGTTGCGTCAAGTTCATGAGGTTCGTAGCCAAGACTACGACACCAGGGTTCGTCCACATACATCGCGCCGGTGTCGAGATTATAGTCCCAAACCCCCTCTCTGGCGTTGCCGATGGCCAGCTTCAACCTGGTTTCATTTTCGGTTATCGTCAACATCATCTGTCTGCGCTCCAGGGCATTTGAAATGATATTCGACACGAGCCTGAGCAATTCCACTTCATCCTCCTGCCACACCTTGTTGCGTACACATTCGTCAAAACCAATAAAACCAAAGAAGTCTTTTTGGTTATATAAGGGGTATACCAGTATGGACTTTATGNNTCATGATGTCGGTTGAAAAAACCCGCCCCTCCCCTATGAGCATCCTTTTCCAGGATGGGATAATTTCATAGGGTATTCCCTGTAGATCGGCTATAGCAGGTTCTATACCCTCATTACACCATTCAAACGTATTAAAGGTTTCTGTTCCGGCTTCATTGTCTTCAAAAATATAGGTGCGACTTACCCCGGTATGCTCACCGATGTTGCGCAGCACTTCATCCAGATTGCGGTAAAATTCGGGCTCATTCAGTAGTTGCGACACTGAAGCCAACAATTTTTGCTGCAACAACTGGTACCGAACCTTCTCTTCTGCCGCGCCAAGTTCTGTAATATGGGTGATCACAAAAAACAACAACTCCTTTCCTGAAACGGAAAACTTATCTATATCAAGGGTCAGACTGAAAGGCAAGCCATGCTTGCTGGTTACAATCAGCTCGTAGTCTTTTATGCCCATCCCATTGTTTACAGCATTGCCTATCTCAAGAATCTGACCAGGCAGATGTAAGAAGGTCAGCTCATTGATGGAGGCATGCACTAAATCATCAGGATGATAACCGAGTATTTTAAGTACAGTGTGGTTAACCGCAATAAACCGTCTTTTCTCCAAATCATAAATAAATAGCTCAGGCTTAAAGGTTTCTACTCCCGACAAGCGCTGTTTATACACTTGTTTTGGAAGCGCCAGATTATGGCATATGGCAATCAGGACATCTTCTCCGGCCCACCTAGCGTGAAAAATCTTTGTGTCAACAGGGGCAATATCGCCAAGTGCAGTAAGCATAGGAAAGTAAAAATCATCACCCATCCCTTGTAGCATCTGGCTGACATGAGCCGACACTTCTTGCGCGTGGGTTTCAGGGTATAAGGTAACCAATTCCTTACCCAATAACTGGGCATACGTATAGCCTAGCGTAGTTTCTACAGCCGGGTTTATATCTAGTATTAACCCCTTGCTGCTGAGCACAAAAACCATGTCAGAGTCTGATTCCGAAAACACGGCTTTTTGTTTTATTAAATTGAATTCGCCTTTTCTTTCTGTCATCCTTCAAAGTGTTCCGTTTTGAAAAATTATTCGATTACCTGCCTAAAAATTGAGGTCATGTAAACGCGCCTAAAAATACACAAGCTTTTTAAAATGAAACACATCACCATTACCCCGATATATGGACAACATGTGGACATTTTGTGGACATTTTCGGTATTTCTAAAAAATGAATATTAAACAATCACCCGATAGATTTAGCAAAGTCATACATAGACTTATCAACTTTTAGACTATCAGCAAGGAGTCTGTTACCTCTGGGTAAAGAAAACATATCATTGATGGGCGGTCAGACTTGCACCCCAAACTCTGTCAACTTTCTTATTAATAGCTCTTTACGTATAGGTTTCACAATATAATCCACGCAACCGGCCTCACGTGCTGCTTGTATATCGTTGTTGGCGCTGTAGGCGGTTACAGCCACAATCGGCAATTCGGGTCGGATGGCTTTAATGTTGCGGGTGGCATCAAATCCACTCATCTCGGGCATTTTTAAATCCATCAATACCAGAAATATTTCGGGGTGATTGCGGACTTTCTCTACCGCCTCCAGGCCATTTTTCGCACGTAGTGTAACCACCTTATCGCTTTTCAGTAGGATATTCAGGTAAGTAAAATTTATGTCGTCGTCTTCTACTATCAATACTGTTTTAGCCATGTAAACCTCTTCTTCGGATGCCTGGCTCTTAGGTTGTTCTGTCGCACAAAGCGCTTCGGGAATCAGAAATGAAACCTGTGTACCTTTGTCTTTTTGTGATTCGAGCCAGATTTTACCTCCCAGTAAGTATACCAAGCGGCTGGCAATGGTCAACCCCAGACCAGTACCGTCATAAGGTCTGTTATTGCTCATTATTTCCTGTGTAAAATACTGAAAAACAAGCTCTTTATGTTCTTCAGCTATTCCAATGCCTGTATCAGAAACACTAACAA
The DNA here is from genome assembly GCA_002440885.1 of Bacteroidales bacterium UBA6244. Lineage (GTDB taxonomy): Bacteria > Bacteroidota > Bacteroidia > Bacteroidales > F082 > UBA6244. The sequence goes on along the minus strand of DJVY01000038.1, from coordinate 2,608 downwards.
GCAAATCCGTATTCAGGGCTCTTAACCCCAATACCACCTTACCTTTATTGGTAAATTTTATTGCATTTTCAATCAACTGGGTCAATATTTTTTCCAATAATTGAGGATCAGTGACACAACAATTCAAAGCCGTTGTATCCGAAAAATCTGTTTTAAGCTCAAGATTCTTTCTTTTGGCCTCGGTTTGATATCCGGTCACTATTTCGTTCACCTTGCTACTGACATTGAACCGGACTTTATTCACTTCTGTATTTCCACTGTTAAGCATTGAAATATCTATAAATTTAGTAACTGTGTCAATCAATCGCTGGCTACTCACCTGTAACATTTCGGTATATTCCTCTCTTTCTTCTTTTGTCAGATCAGGGTCAGCCATGATCTGCCCAAATCCCAGGATACCGTTCAGTGGTGTGCGAATTTCATGAGAGATGGTATTGATAAAGGCTGTTTTCAGCTCATTGCTTTTTTCGGCCTTTTCTTTGGCTACTTTTAATTCATCTGCGTAAGTACGCAATTCTATCGTTCTTTTGGCCACTTCTTTCTCCAAAGTGATGTTCTTTTTAAGTAACCCTTGCTGGAGATAGCTGGTGTACAATAAATTACGGATTCTGAGCCCAACCTCTACCAAGTCAAATGGTTTCACCAAAAAGTCGACGGCACCACTGGCAAGCGACCGTTGTTTGGCCTCGGAAGTAGCGTCGGCGGTAAGCACGACGATCGGAAAAAACACCCCTTCATCAGTAAGTGTTTTCAATTGAGCCATTACTTCATACCCCGACAGATGTGGCATGGTAAGGTCGAGGAGCAGGATATCCGGTTCAAAGTCTGCCCATAAAGTAAGCACCTGGCGTGGGTCGGTGGTAGCTTTGATGTTTTGATATCCCTCCATCTCAAGGTAACCCTCGAGCACATCAATGTTCGGCTGCTGGTCATCCACTATCAGGATGTTAGCGTTTTTAAGCGTAGAGTCGATCATATTGGTTTGTTGGTAATGGTTTATAAAATCCTTTAAGTAATTATCAAACTATGTATTTATCAATAACATCAAGAAAGTGTTCTATATCAAGAGGTTTAGTGAGGTATTCTTTTACGCCGGCCTCTTTTAGTCGTTTAATCTGCCGTGGCATAGCATCGGCACTGATCACGATGATAGGTATTTCACGAGTATCCTCATCTGCAGTGAGTTGCTGCTGGACATCACTTCCGTGCGCATCGGGTAGGTTCAGGTCGAGAAGAATCAACTGCGGCATGTGCGTTTTAGCCAACCCCACGGCATCGAGTCCGTTGGCCGTGTAAACAAGTTTTATACCCGGACGGTAGCTCAACAAAGTCTGTTCCACCAGCTCTACGTTGGCTATATTGTCCTCGATGTAGAGTATGGTACCTGATAGTGCCTGATTCATGAGTGCCGGTTGATTCTCAAACAATTCATTACCAATCAGCATGTCATATTCAGGAGCCAGGGGTAACTCAATCCAAAAAGTACTTCCTTTGCCCAACTCACTTTCTACGCCAAAACTTCCACCCATGGCTTCCGTTAGTTTCTTCACCACGGCCAGACCAAGACCTGTACCTTCAACAATGGTATTTTCTGCTCCTATGCGTTCAAAAGGCCGAAACAATTGGTTTAAATTCTCCGCTGATATGCCAATTCCTGTATCTGTAACGGCACACCTCACGGTATCCACTCCCTTGCCGTCTTTACCTACAATCAGGTGGGTATGTATTTTCACTTCACCTCCTGCTTTGTTGTATTTAATGGCATTGCTTACCAAATTCATCAATACCTGCTTTATTCGTTGCTTGTCAGCCTTCACAAACAGGGTATTAATTGTATTTGACAAGTGGATATTTACCTCATACTCATGTGCCATCGGGGTCATGGCATCCACAATTTCAACAATCGCATTACCCAACGATACCGGTTCAAGAGAGAGAGACAATTTCCCTGCCTCGATACGTGAAATATCGAGTACCTCGTTGATCATCTCCAACAAGTATTTACCGCTTTTTCGGATTTGAGCCGCTCGTTTGCGTTGTTTTTCGTCCAACGGGCTTAATTCGAGCAATTGAGCAAAGCCAAGTATAGAGTTCATGGGTGTTCTAAGCTCATGGCTCATGCGCGACAGGAACTCACTTTTAGCCAGGTTGGCCCGTTCGGCTTCGGCGCGGGCTATGACGAGTTCACGCTCTGCTTTCTTGCGTTCGGTGATGTCGATCATCACGGTAAGCATATAGGGTTTATCAACAATAACAATGGTATCGGCCGAAAACAATCCGGTAAGTATTTCACCAGATTCTGTTCTGACTTCCGCTTCCATGCCTAAAACCCTATCTCCATTGAGCAGCTTTTCAGTCATCGCGACTCGTATTTCTGGCCGCACAAAAACCCCCAGATCTTCCGACCTTCTACCCAGCACCATATCTCGTGAATAGCCCAGTTTCCGGGTGAAGGCCTCGTTGATATCAAAATATTTTCCATCAACTAAATTGGTGATGGCCATGAGTGAGGAGTTGGCATGAAAAGCTTTAGAGAACTTTTCCTCGGATAGCTGAATTTTCGTCATGTCCTTACTAACCCCAAAAATAGCCGGTTTTCCATCCCAAT
>DJVY01000016.1:1856-3101 GCA_002440885.1 Bacteroidales bacterium UBA6244 | reverse complement strand
TTGCAAACTGGCGGGAGCGGGGGTTCTTCCGCTACGGAATGACTGGAAAAAGAGGTGGTGTAGGTTCCTCCGCTCCTTCGTCGGTCGGAATGACAACCAGTAAGTTAGGTGGCGGACGAGGGGGTTATTCGATTAAAAAGGAACGTAGATTAGTTTGTTTGATGCCTTCAAAGGTGTTGCCTTGAAAGTCGTCGAGGGTTATTACTTCTTTGGAGTAGTTGTCGGATATTTTTTGAAGGTTGCCGAATTCTCTTTCTATTGTTTTTGTTTCGTTGGCGGTGAGTGCCACCTGAATATACCGTTTTTCGCCTTCTTTTTCGCACACAAAATCTATTTCCAAATCATTGAGTGCCCCTACTTTGACGCTATACCCTTTGAAAAGCAGGTGATTGTAAACTACATTTTCGATAATTTTTCCCCGGTCTTCTGGTCGGAATCCCCAGAGACCGTGACGTATGCCCAGGTTTTCGAAATAGAATTTTTCTCCGAATTCAAAAACACGTTTTCCGATGATGTCGTATCGCTGTACTTTGTGTATCAGAAATGCGTTCACAAGATATTGAATGTAGGTTTGTACCTGATTGGGAGCTATATTGACATTTTGTGATTTGAGAAAGTCGCTGATTTTCTTTGCTGAAAAGAGACTACCTACATTTCCCGCAAGGAAGAGGGTGAGTTGCTCCAGAAAAGTTACATTTCTTACGGCGTATCGATTGATGATATCACGGTATACAATGGTGCCGTATATATTTTTAAGGTACTCGAATACAATAGAGTCGGTCAACTCCAGGTGTTTTAAATAGGGTAATCCACCGTATTTGATATATTTTTCAAGGGATTTGGGTGTGTTGGTGAGCTTGTGAAAGAGGAGAAATTCCACATAGGACAAGCTGTAGACTGTAATTTCAATGGATCTTCCGCTTAGAAGTCCTGCTACATCGCCCGACAATAAGTTAGCGTTACTTCCGGTGCAATATAGATCGATGTCGTTGTGAAGTAGTAATGAGCGGAGCGCTTCTTCAAAATGCCGGATTTCCTGTATTTCATCGATAAAAACATAGGTTTTTCGTTGTTTGCTTTTGTGAGCTAACACATAATCGTTTAACTCAAGCGCTGTTTTAATGGTGGTAAAGGCAAGGTCTTCCTTGTTAATGTAGAGTATTTCGGCTTTTGGTTCCTGTTTTTGGATTAATTGAATCAGTTGAAATAGTAAATAGCTTTTACCTACCCTTCGCTGACCGGTAA
>DJVY01000016.1:0-1732 GCA_002440885.1 Bacteroidales bacterium UBA6244 | reverse complement strand
TTGGCTATTGGCTATTGGCTGGCTGAGGTTTAATAGCGTTGACTTTTTTAAGGTTAGATAATGTTAATGTTGACTTTTAATGACAAAAAGGGTAATGACAAAAGGGTCTCTCAGATTCCTTCGATTTTATCAGTCTTTACTTTTGTTGTTATCACTCTTTCAGGCATGCGACGGGCACTATCCAAACTCCATCATTACGACGATAAGCATATTGTCCTCCTGTTAATACCATTAAGAAAGAAGGTTCTCCCATTTTTTCAGCATCTATCTTTGATTTTAGTGTCAACAGATTTTGAGCTGCTTCTTCAACCTGTTTATTTCCTAATTTTACTTCAACTGCTGCCCAACGACCATCTCGTAGTTTAATTATCAAATCACTTTCCAAGCCACTTTTGTCGCGATAGTGAAAAACATCTCCATCAATGGCTTGCGAATAAATTCTAACATCTCTGGTGCATAATGACTCAAATAGAAAACCAAAAGTTTTAAAGTCATTCAACACACCTTCAGGATTCATTCGAAGTACAGCTGTTGCTATCGAAGGGTCGACAAAATGTCGTTTCGGAGAGGTGCGTATAGCTGTTCTTGAGCGCAAGGATGGTGACCATGCGGGCAAATCTTCTATAACAAAAATACGACGTAAGGCATTAATATACAGTGCTATTGTCTTTTCAGAGACTGTAATATCCGTTGCTTCGATATCATCTTTAATGGTTTGTTGTGTTGCCAGTGTTGCTACATTTCTTGCCAACGAACGTAATAATAGCCTGACCCGTTCCGGATTTTTCTCAATGTTATCAACCCGGGAAACGTCATAATTAATGACTGCCTCAACATAGTCGCGTGCCATGCGTAAAGCAGGAGCTTGACCTCGTTGAACTGAAGCGGGCCAACCCCCTCTGCATAAAGCAAAAGCTATTTTTTCTATCGATAAATCAGACATGCATCCTTCTTCCTGACAGCCATTAAAAAGTGCATGCAATGATACCAGTCCATTCGATTCGAGCGATTCGAAGAGAGACATTGGTCGCATTAATATGCGGGATATACGCCCGGTACCTGTATGAGCGGTTACATTATCGAGTGGGACAGCTGAACCTGTTAAAATAAATTGCCCTGGCTCGTTTCTTTTGTCCACTTCAAAACGGACAGCATCCCATAGTATTGGTGCCATCTGCCATTCATCTACCAATCTGGGTATTTCTCCTTTGAGTAGCAGGGACGGTTTTGTATCAGCCATTGCCATGTATGACGCCATCTTATCAGGGTCTTGCATATACAAAACACTTTGTGCGACTTTCGATGCCGAACTTGTTTTTCCGCACCACTTGGCTCCTTCAATCAGTATTGCACCCGATGATTGTAGTGCCGATTGAATTTCTTTATCGCTTGTGCGCGTTAAATAGGCCTTGTCACTCATATTATAAACTTTCTGATTTCAGCACAAATGTAATAAAGATTTATAAACATTTTGTCATGACTTCCTGTTTTGGCTGTATTTTACTTCCTGTTTTGGCTGTATTTTACTTCCGACTTTGGCGTTTGTTTGGTTTGCTTATGGGGTGGTTGTTTGGGAAGGCTATTGGCTTTTGGCTATTGGCTTTTGGCTGGGGGAAGGCTTTGGCATTGGCTTTGGCATTGGCATTGGCTAGTTTATAGTTTATAATGGGATGATTGTATTAAAGCTAATGGTTGGTTTTGGCTGTAGGCTTTGGCATATCGTTAATTATGA
>DJVY01000095.1:5091-8791 GCA_002440885.1 Bacteroidales bacterium UBA6244 | reverse complement strand
AGCAAAAAATCATTTTTAAGGAGTTTGGTCGAATACAGAAAACCTGTTGGAGATTATCTTCGAAAGAATAAAATTCGCTTCATGAAAGCTTCTCCTGATCAGTTTAAAATAATCATGGGTATTGCCAACTCATCGAAAGGAAGAATGAATGAGTAAATTCTGGTTTGCCATCGGACTGATGCTGCTCATGTTGTTTTCGTGGGGTGAGAAAGTGGTTGCACAAAACACGGACGCACCTGTCCCACTGACATTCAATCATTTGCAGTGGGCTGAATTCAAGGCGAAAACCGGAACACTGTATCACCTCTCCTACTTTGAACAACCCGGTCTTGAGCTCTCCTTTGAAATTGAAGTTCAGTCTGATACACTTTCGTTGTCGTCGGTACTCCGGAGCAATTTATCACCGATGGGGCTTGAGGCCTATTTCGATGAAAGAGGATATGTGTTTATTACTGCTGCCAAAGCGCTAAAACCTGATCTGGCTGAAGGTTTTTTTATCCAGGCGCAACATTCCATGGCCGTTGTCGATAAGGAGGCTGACCACCAATCTTCAGATGGTTTAATTGCCACGAGTAGCGTGTACGTTCCAAAAACTGTTGTTGTTGGCCGTTCCGATTTAAACCAAAAAAACAAAGAACAACAGCTTTCAGGTTATGTCACCAATTCCACCGACGGATCTGCGATAATCGGAGGTACGGTTTTTATTGAAGAACTGGCCACAGGGACTGCAACAGACGAAAACGGCTATTATCAGATAAATCTGAAACCCGGTCGGTACACCTTGATTTTCAAAAGTTTGGAAACCATCGAAAAAGCTGCTAAAATCGATTTCAGGTCAGCGGGCAAACTGGATTTGGCCCTCGATCAGAATTTATTTCTCTTGCAGGAGGTGGAGGTCAAGTCGTCGCAAAACCACAATGTAAGAGGCACACAAATGGGGTTTGAGAAACTCACCGGCAAAATGATCAAAGAAATTCCTGTGGTATTGGGCGAACAGGATGTAATAAAGGTAGCATTATTGCTTCCCGGAGTCACTTCCATCGGTGAAGGGGCATCAGGATTTAACGTGCGTGGCAGTCCTGCTGACCAAAACCAATTTTACATCGAAAACACGCCAATTTACAACACCTCCCATTTAATGGGATTTTTCTCGGCTTTCAACCCGGACATCATTGACAATTTTACGCTCTATAAAGGCACAATTCCGGCTAAATATGGCGGGCGACTGAGCTCCATTTTCGACATCACCACAAAAACAGGCAACATGGAGCGGTTCAGCGCACGGGGTGGAATTAGTCCAATAACGGCACGACTGATGGTAGAAGGGCCTGTGGTAAAAGAGAAAGTCAGTTTTATTACCGGGATCAGGTCCACCTATTCAAACTGGGTATTACAATATGTAAAAGATCCGGAGATACGCAATTCAAAAGCCTATTTTGGTGATTTCGTCCTCGGATTGGATGCCCGTGTCAACAGCAAAAATAACCTGAAATTATTCGGTTATTTCAGCCACGACCAGATTAAGCTTGCCAACAGTACCAGGTATACTTTTTCCAATCAGGGAGCGTCCATCGCCTGGTTTCATGGATTTGGAAAAAAGCACGACCTCAACCTGTCATTTGTTTATTCCGACTATTTTCTGGAAGAGCAGAACACAGAGCTTGAAATAGCTGCTTTTAAGCAAAATTACCGCCTAACCGACAACGAAATAATACTCGATATCAACCTCGGACTGCATGAGAACCACAACTTCAACTTGGGTTTAAGTGGTAAATTGTATCTGCTCGACAGGGGATCGCACCTGCCGCTGAATGATATGTCGTCGGTTTCGCCAATTGATCTGGGCAATGAGAAAGCCATCGAAAGCGCCATTTTTGTTAGCGATGAATGGAAGATCACCCCGTTAATTACGCTTTCCGGCGGACTTCGGTATAACCTATACACCTATCTTGGCCCACAATCGGTTTACCAATACAAGTCCAATAGCCCAATGTCACCAACCACAATTACCGACACCCTGACCTTTGGCCAAAACGAACCTGCAAAAACCTACACCGGACTGGATTACAGGCTTTCGGCCAACTTTTTGTTGAACACCAATTTATCAGTAAAAGCAGGTTATAACAGGCTGCATCAGTATATTTTCATGCTCAGCAACACCATCGCCCTCTCCCCTTCCGATACGTGGAAACTAGCCGATTACAACATAAAGCCGATGACCGGAGACCAGTTTTCAGCCGGGATATACCTTAATATCGGGAAAAATTTGGAGACATCAGTTGAGGCTTATTATAAGTACGTAAACAATTTGGTTGAATACAAGGATGGAGCCGACTTAATGACCAGCAAAGTGGTGGAGTGGGAAGTGTTGCAAGGCCGTTTAGACGCTTATGGCATCGAGTTCATGCTCAAAAAACCTTTCGGACGGCTTAACGGGTGGGTGAATTACAGTTATTCAAAATCCTCTGTGCTTGTCGACAACAGGCTTACCGGCGAACAAATAAACTTCGGACAGCGGTATCCTTCCAATTACGATCATCCCCATGTTTTTAATCTCGCCTTAAATTATAAATCCAGCCGGCGGCTCGTACTCTCCGCCAATGTAATTTATTCTTCAGGTCGCCCGATAACTTATCCAACAGCCATTTACTACCTCGACGGACAGAAAATACTGCACTACAGTCAGCGTAACGAATACCGCATTCCCGATTATTTCAGAATCGATCTGGCTGTAAAAATTGAAGGAAATCTGGTATCCAAAAAACTTGCTCATGGGTCATTTATCTTCTCGGTTTATAACCTTACGGGAAGAAAGAATGCGTATTCAGTGTATTTTAAATCCGAAAACGGAAGCATCAATGGTTATAAGATGTCCATTTTCGGCACACAAATTTTTTCGATTACATACGACTTTAAATTAGGTAATTATGCCAGTTAAACAACTCTTTATATGGCTATTGCTTGCCGGAATCACCTTTTCGTGTGTTGATCCTTTTTGGCCTGATATCGATAAATATGAAAATGTATTGGTGGTTGATGGCCGCTTGACGAACGCCGAAGATACCGTGATGGTTAAATTGTCTTATTCAAGCCCTTTAAACAACGAAGAACGAATCACAATATCATCGGCCAGCCTGTTTATACAAGACGATAAAGGGGAAGTAGTTTATTTCACTGAAATCAGGCCTGGCACTTACATCATCCCCGATTTATCATTTCACGGTGTGGCAGGAACGAAGTATCAACTTCATATTGCCCTGGAAAACGGAAAACATTATCAATCGGATATGGAATTACTCACGGAGTCAGCTCCAATAGATTCGGTTTATGGTATGGTGAAAACCGAAGAGGTAGCCGGATACGATCATGATTTAGAGGGCGTTCAGTTTTATGTGGATAACCACAACTCCTTTACTGACACAGCTTATTACTTATGGCGATGCGATCAAACTTATGAATACATGGCTACTTTCACCCTCGATGTTATTTGGATGGGCTATCCTATTTATGTGTCGCGGCCTGACTCGTTGCGGCGATGCTGGCGGACCAAACCCGATTACAGCCTGTACACGTATACAACGAAAAATCTAGATCAACCGGTGATAAAACAATTCCCAATTACCTATGCCACCACCGAAACAAAAATGCTGAGCATCAGATACAGTCTACGAGTCGAACAATATTCCATTGATGAAAAAGC
>DJVY01000095.1:0-5015 GCA_002440885.1 Bacteroidales bacterium UBA6244 | reverse complement strand
TGGCCTATTTACCTTACCGATGTCCCTGGCATGGGCTGGGCAATGGGCGCATCGGATGTGTGTTTTGATTGCCGTCTTGAAGGTGGCGCACTCACCCCCCCTGATTTCTGGACCTTAGAATAGAAAACCATGCTAAAGATACACTATATCATTCAGTTTTTTATCTTGTCCAGCCTACTGGCTTTCGCAACAGGTCACGCGCAAAATACCTGGCAAACCAATCCCGAAACCATTCGGCTGACTACTGACCGATCGCTCTATCTATCTGGGGAAACCCTCTTTTTTTCTGCTGCTTATTTCATCAACCCAAATCAGCCCGAATCGTTGAGTAAGGTGATGTATGTCGAGCTTTTTGATGTGGAAGGAAAAACTGTAGCCGCATCTAAATTTGAAATCATCAATAACCTGTGCCAAGGCCAACTAATTATCCCGAGCCAATCTAAATCAGGGTATTACATCATGAGGGCTTACACCCGCTTCCAGCAAAATTTCCCCGAAAGTCAAATGGCAAGGGTCGTTGTTACAATCATTAATCCGGAACACCCTTTACCTCCGGTTTCATACAATAAGTCAACTAACCCGCTGGTTTATTTTTCCTTGTCAGAGACTTTATTAGGATTCCAAATTCAACAACCTGTTCTCAGCCAAGCACAATCTGTTTTTATACTTTGCGATACAACCTTGATCAGTAAGCCCGCAGCTCTTTTTGAGAACGGACTTGGCTATTTCAAAACCGACTACTGTAAAGCCAATGGATATCGGTTGGGCACAGTGCTAAGTTCAGGAGATACCCTGTGGGGAAAACTATTAAATCGTGAAAATATTGATTTAAATAGCAAAAGACCGACTTCGATACTTACGGCAGGCACAGGCACAAAGGCTCAAACAGTAACCAGGTTTGTTGGTAAGGAATTATTTACACAGCATGAAACCATAGAGGTAGAATTGCCTAAGACTTTTTTAGAGTCGTCTGACTTTGTTTGTGTTTCAGTTTCGGTTGCCGGCGCATCTGAATATGGAAATGTGGATATTCCTGACTACTTAATTGACAATCCACAATATTTGGTCGATTACCCTGAAGTTTTTGGACGCAATCCTGAAGGTTTCAGTGTCCAGAAGGAACTATTGGCCGCGCTTATGCTACAGGATGGAACGGCAACCGGATTACCTCCCGCTAATTTTCCCACTACCCTTGCTGCACCCGAAATAGCGGGGTTAACCCTATCCGGAAAACTCACCGAATCCGGTAGCCAAAAACCGTTAAAAGACGAGGTGGTTTATTGCGCACTACTTAGTGAGCCCTATCAGTTTCACGCTACTAAAACCGATGAAACCGGGAGTTTTGTTTTTCCACTCTACCTTGTTGAAGGCTTGAAAAACCTCTACCTGAGCACAACCCCTAACACGGAAAACAGCTCAATAATTTCAGTAAACAAAGGTTATTTACAATCGCCACCGGAATGGAACAACAGCCCATTTATTGTTGACACGACCAAAAAACAACTGTTACACCGCATGAACCTCAACAAGCAAATTGCTTCAGTGTATAATTTGAGACCTTACTCATTTCTCAAAATCACAGAGCTCAATTTACCTGTTTTCGGAAATTTCCAAAGACAAACCAGGCTATCCGATTTCGTACAGATGGCTACTACACGCGAAACCATAAACGAGCTTGTTCCCTTTGTGAGAGTCAGAAAAAAAGACGGGCACTTCAAAATTGTTGTTCTCGATGAAGTTACTAATATAGAGTACGACAATCCGCTGGTTCTTGTTGATGGAATTCCCTACCACGACATTGACGCCATCATGGCACTACAACCCACCGAAATTAAAGCCTTTCAGGTTATTAGCAGGGTGTTTGCTCATGGACAAATGCAATACAACGGCATCGTTTCCATCCTCACCACGGGAGGAGATTTCGCCTCCCTACCTATGCCATCAGGAGGTGTATTTATTGAATACGAAACCCTTAATCGACCCGCCATTTTTTCGGATAGCGCGTTTTATAATACTTCTGAAATTCCGGATTTTTTGAACACTACTTATTGGAAAACCTACAAATCCAATCAAATGGATTCAACTTTTACGCTAATAGCTCCAGATGTACCGGGCGATTACGACCTCACAATCACCTCTTTGGGGAGAGATAAAAAAAGTGTGCTTTACCAAAAAATCACGGTTCAAAAGCGTTTGCAGGATAAGTAACATCTTCCAGAAACAGTCCTTCAGCCGGGACTGAAAATCCGGCGTTCGCGCGGTCTTTGCTTTCGATAATCGTTTTGATCTGTTCGGGTTGAAGCTTTCCTTTACCCACTTCAAATAAAGTGCCGACGATTGCTCTGACCATATTTCGTAGAAAACGATCGGCTGTCACAGTGTATACCAGAAGTCCCGGCTCTTGTTGCCATTTTGATTCAGTTATCCGACAGATATTGGTATGGGTTTGGGTATGTAGCTTTGAAAAACTGGTAAAATCGTCAAACAATTTAAGCATTTCGGCGGCTTGTTGCATGTGGTCAATGTTTAAAACGCCGTCGTAAGTCATGCAAAACCCGGTTAAAAAGGGATTTTTGGTTGTCGCTATATAATACCTGTATGTCCTGCTTACCGCACTGAACCGGCTATGTAACGCTTCTGCAACTTCCTTAATCCAATACACCACGATATCGGAGGGTAAAAACCGGTTCAGTTTGTAGGTCAACTGTGTCAGATCCGGAATAGCGTATTCCATGTCGAAATGAGCATAAAACGAACGGGCATGAACGCCAGCATCTGTTCTTCCACAGCCTGTTACGTTTATCGGAACAGAAAGCAAGGCACTCAACTTTTGGTTGAGTTCAGCCTGTACCGTGTGGGCATTTTCTTGTAGCTGCCAGCCATGATAGCGGGTTCCATTGTATGCCAAAAAGATAAAATAGCGCTTCATGCGACAAAAGTAAGAGAAAATGTAAACAGTTTTTTACTTTGCTTTAAAGGGGGCGATGGGGGGTTAAAAAAAGGCGCTATCTTTGTAAAAAAACCAATAAAATGGAAGAAGCCTTATCCGGATTTCCAATACTTTTTGGCCTTCTGGCCTCGATCATTCATGTTGTCAGCGGGCCTGATCACTTGGCTGCGGTGAGTCCCATTGCTTTGCGAGCAAAACGCAGAGCCTGGGTCATCGGTCTGGCCTGGGGTATTGGCCATGTAGGTGGGATGCTTCTAATAGGCTTGCTGTTTTTCTTTTTCCGCGACTTACTCCCCATTGATGCCATCTCTGAAAACAGCGAACGTATTGTAGGCCTAATGCTCATTGGGATTGGACTGTGGGCACTTTATAAATTGTTTCCCCACCATGAGCGTCACAGCCACACACATACACACCTCAACGAAAAAGGAGAGGCTTTTGTGCACAATCATACGCATGCTCACCGACATCACCACTCCGACGCCGAGAGCGAAAAACAAACCTGGTGGCTTGCACTGGGCATAGGTGTACTACATGGCCTGGCCGGCGTGTCGCACATCGTCAGTCTGCTACCCACACTGGCGTTTGCCGAAAACTATCAGGCTGCCCTTTACCTCACAGGATTTGCTGTCGGAACCATCGTGGCCATGGTGGCCTTCGCCTTTTTAATGGGGGTTATTTCGAAAAGTGCCAGCCACGACCACAAACAGACTTTTCTAAACTGGATCAACGCTATTGCAGGCATTGCTGCTATTGTGGTAGGCGTTTTATGGATCACCTTAACCTGGTAAAACTATCCGATATGATTAATAAAACTTCCCTTCCTGTCTTCATGTTGTTTCTGCTTCTTTGCTCACAACAAATTAATGCACAGATTTTTAACAAACTAAATGTGGGCATCGACGGAGGGATTCAGTTTACCGACATCCAGGACAGCCGCATGTTTTCAAAAAACGGAATTGGTTTTACTGCCGGTGGGTTTGCCGAAATACCTCTTAATCCTGTTCTAAATTTCAGGTTAGGTTTATACCTCGACAAACGGAATTTTAATCTGAATAAAGCCTGGGCTATACAGGACGCGATGGCTCCGTTTTATGTGGGTAGAGCCAGCTATTATTACGAAAACGTGGATTACTCCCTTAACTACCTGACCATTCCGGCTAGTTTTCTTTACATGAAAGGAGACAAGCGGATAAAAATTTTCATTCAGGTCAACATTTACCTTTCGCTGCTGGCAAGTGCCAATCAGGATGGTTATTTAGATTTGTATATTTCACCGGCCGATACAGCGGCATTTAAAACGCCGGAATGGAAGATTTCCGGATTACAAAAAGAAAGCCTGTCGGGCAATGTAACCAATGCTTTTAATTCATACGATCTTGGCCTAAATCTCTTTATAGGGGCGATGTACGCCATCAACGATAGGCTCTCTATTAAACTCTCACCCGGCATAACCTATAGCACCGCTAACGTTTGGAGTAATCCGACCCGAACAGCCCGGTGGTCTACCATTTTTAAAATAAACACTGGAGTAGTATATAAGCTCAAATAAAAAAACCGCGCAACATCAAAAAGAAAATTGCACGGTTTCAGGAATTTAATTTAACTGCTAATGCTTATTCAAAGTCTCTTTTAATAAACTGAATACGTTCGAACGAAGGAAGTGTTGTACTTTCACTCAAAGCTTTTCCTCTAAAATCGTCCAGTTTTTCAAACCGATTTTTTGCCATCCAGTCCTTCAGATCAGATAAAATCGTTTCGATATAAGGAATTCCATTGGTGTACAACGTGCTGCAAATTTGAACAGCCTGAGCTCCTCCCAGCAACATCTTTATCACACCAATATGGTAATGAACCCCGGTAGCTGCCACCAAATCGCAATTGATTTTGCTTCCAGCCATCAGTGCAATCCAACGCAACGAAATACTCTGCTCTTCAGGTATTGATAAAAAATTATCAGCTATCACTTCCATGGTATTGATATCGATATCAGGGCGATAAAAACGATTGAAAAGAACCAAACCTTGCGCTCCGTTGTTTACGAGATCCCTTGCAATACTGCACA
>DJVY01000022.1 GCA_002440885.1 Bacteroidales bacterium UBA6244 | reverse complement strand
CGTGGCGAGCTGCTCCCACTCCGCGTGCAGCAATGATTTTCTTGATCCGTTCTTCCTTGCGAAAGGCGTCCTTCTTGGTGATGAACTCGATTTCGAGACCATTCTCAGCAGCGATCTTCTCCGTATTTTCGCGTATCAGGTTGCGTAATGGTTCTGCAAACTGCTTTGAGTAATCGAAAATCCAGATCCCCTGCTCATACAAGTACTTGGTCATGCCTTTGGCATAGCACAATGGTTGCAGATTGCCGCTAATAACGACACGATCATAGCAATGCAGTATGCCTTGAATCTCAGTTTCATACTTTTCGGTCAACAGTCTTGTACCCATTGTTTTCTCCTCAAGCCTCTCGTTGCTTAGGGAAATTTTACATCATTTTTTCCGACAGGCTTTTACCTTTTTGGTTCTGGCTTGTCCAGGTTAGGATAACCCATTTACACACTTTTTCCGACACCCTCGGAACAGGGTTGGCGTGCGTCAGGTAATGCTATTGCCAGTTGGTTCACCCATATAGACTGCACCCAAGACATTTCCTCTTAATTTGCCCACCGTTTATGGGACAGTTACCATCAGTCTCAGCACTTGTATTTGGAGAAAAAATGCTGTATATTTATTAAACCTGAGTTTCCCATTTTAGTGTCCCGAAAAACTCGTTTTTACCCCTAAATCCAGTGTTTTTTGAGGGGGGTGGGAAACTCAGGTAACATACAATTTCTTTGTAGCAAACACATAGGGGATGTCATTTTGTCAAGAATTAATTCGGCATAAGCCGTAGTTGGGCGAGCAATTCACTGCTCATTGTTGTTGAGTAGAGAGGGGCTTCAGCGACAAAATCAACTTGTGTTAGGATGTGTGTCATGCTCAATTCAACTAACAAAAACCATGTGCAGGAAACAACAATGGAACAAGTGCAAGTAGAGCAAACGGAAGTTTTCTTGTACTCCAAGGGCTTGATTTGCTTGTAGCGAGTCGATTTACCCTCCTTGGAGGCCTTTGTATGAACAGTGGGCAGCGTTGCCCTGATATCCTGTAAAGTTAAAGTAGAGTAAGTATCTGACAGCATAAGCAATGCAAACAATGTCGCTATTTGCCATTGTGCCTCGGGGGATGCCCCGAGCAAATTTTCGTGCAGAAAGGGAGCTGGGAAGGAATTGATTGTCAAATAGCGCGATTCTCTACCGTTATACCCTCCATTGTTAAACTATCCTACTTCCAGCACTCGCACAAAGGAGAGTAACGCACTATGAGCTCTGTGATCAGCGTTCAAGGACTGACGAAAATCTATAAAACTCCTGTTCGGGAAATGGGAGTCAAAGGAGTTATCAAAAGTCTGTTCGCGCGCCAATACCGAACGGTCTTAGCATTAGACCATATTTCTTTTTCCGTGGAGGAGGGAACGTCGCTAGGCTATTTGGGCCCCAATGGGGCAGGGAAAACGACCACGTTGAAAGTGCTGTCCGGCTTGCTATTTCCCGATGATGGGCAGGTGCAGGTCTTGGGCTTCAACCCTTGGGAACATAAAAATGCTTTCAAGAAACAAATCGGATTCGTGATGGGACAAAAGGGGCAGTTGTGGTGGGACTTATCCGCTCAGGATTCCTTTCCGCTCTTGCGGGAGATGTACGAAATCCCAGTTCGAAAGTATAAATCCGTGTTGGATGAACTGGTCGAGCGTTTTGCTGTGGCGGACTTGTTAGGCGTGCCGGTGCGTAACCTTTCGTTGGGAGAACGCATGAAGATGGAGTTGATCGCTGCCCTGCTCCATGAGCCACGCGTTTTGTTTCTGGATGAACCAACGATTGGCCTGGACGTGATGGCGCAGCACGAAATTCGTGCTTTGTTGAAAGAATATCAGCGACAGCGTGGCGTTACGCTTATCCTGGCAAGCCATTACATGCGTGATGTGGAAGCGCTTTGTGAACGAGTCATCCTCATCCACAAAGGGAAGATACTTTTCGATGGAATGCTTGATGAAATTGCCAAACGTTATGTCCCTTATAAAGATCTAACCTTCACGTTGTTGGAGCCTGTCAACCGTGCTTCTTTTACAATTTTTGGAGAAATACGCTCTTGGGATAACAATCGAGTAACGCTGGTCGTGAAACAGGAACAGGTATCCCAGGCGATTCAGGCGGTGATTAACCGCCATTCGGTGGTGGATATATCCGTGCGAGAACCGACTCTGGAAGATGTCATTCATAAGGCTTTCTCTTCTTTCGGTTATGAAAGGGAGAATGAGCAATGAAAATGCGTAAGTATTTGATGGTCTCCAGGCTTGCCATTAGAGAGGCGTCTGCCTATCGGTTGAATCATTTTTTGAGTTTTTTAGTAGTAGCCGCTCCCTTGATTGCCGTTTTGCTGCTGTGGGATACCGTTTTTGCTCAACAGCAAGAGTTGGCTGGGCTGACACGCAGCGAAGTATTGACCTACTTCATTTTGACACGTTGGTTATTCGAACTCACCGGGCCCTCCGTGTGGTGGGAGATCACTTCAGATATTCGTAATGGCACCTTGTCTGCTCATTTACTTCGTCCGGAAAGCTACCACGCTTATTATCTGGCTTCGATTGTGGGATCAAAATTGCCCTATGGAACGGTTGGTTTCATGGTCATCTTACCTTTTGCTGTTCTGGTTGGGAAGGGTTTTATCCTTCCCGATTCTTTGTTTACTTGGGTCAGTTTCCTGGTCAGTATCTTGTTGGCGATCTTGCTAGGATACCAGTTTACTTTTCTGTTTAGCTTGACAGCTTTCTGGTTAGAGGAAGGCCGAGGGATAGAAATTTTGGCTGATATTGTTGTTCCCTTTGCAATGGGAAATATTCTTCCACTGAGCTTTCTGCCGCCAGCGGTATCGCTTTTCCTGGGATACCTCCCGTTCCAGTATCTTTTGTATTTTCCCCTTAACGTGTATTTGGAACAACTATCTCAAGCCCAAGTCATCTCCGGCTTGCTCGCACAACTGGGATGGATTGGCGCATTGTTTTTGATAAACAAAGTAATTTGGCGCATAGGATTGCGGCGTTTTACGGCTGTTGGAGGATGAACGTGATGAAATACTGGAGAATAGCCTTCCTTCTTCTCAAACAAAATCTTCTACGGGAATTGTTATTTCGCGGAAACTTTTTTCTCTCAATAGGGGCGAATTTTTTGTGGTTATTGGTTTCAATAATCTTCTTCGGTGCGATTTATCTGCATGTGCCATCCATTGGCGGATGGACGATGGAAGAAATCTTACTCCTGGTTTCCATCAGTGAGATTGTTCATCTGATGTACAAGGGCCTTTTGGGGCAAGGTGTAGCGCGTATCCCTAACTTAATTCGCACCGGTCAACTGGATCATTTACTACTCAAACCGATTGATTCTCAATTTCTTGTTTCGCTGCATCGAGTAGATTACCATAGCCTTATCAGTCTAGTCTTTCCCCTTTTGCTATTGGTCTATAGCGCAAAAAGGCTAAATGTTTCATTGGATATTGTTCAGACAGGTGTGTTCTTGCTGCTTTTGTTCGTTGGGGTATTTGTGTTATATAGCGTAGGATTGTTCATTGTAAGTTTGGCATTTTGGCTAACGCAAGTTCAAGCGTTGTATGCCCTGTTCCAGGAAATTTTCGCTCTCTCGGCGTATCCTGAAAGCATTTTTCATGGCGCTCTGCGAATGTTTTTCACCTTCATTGTACCTGTTATTGTCATTGCCAATTTCCCGACGTTCACGGTCATAGGCAAGGATGTAAATAATCTGTGGCTGTTTGTGATATTAGT
>DJVY01000167.1 GCA_002440885.1 Bacteroidales bacterium UBA6244 | reverse complement strand
ACACCGAATATCGAACACCGATTTAAGAATTTCGAAGTGGACACTCCTTCTTAAATAATCATTTCACGCCGTTGGCGGACAGACTGATATTCCTGATTTTTTGAGCCAAAAGCCAAAAGCCAAAAGCNNCCAAAAGCTGCCACAAGCCAAAAGCTTCCCTCCCATAAATACCGAAGTTAAGCACAGCAAACAGAAAAAAATGTTAGTCGCCGTAGTGCTCGTAGAACTTGGCCAGTTCGGTCGATAAATCGCTGAAGGCCACATAGTGGTTGGAACAGCCCTTGCGGGAACAGATAGTAACCCGGCCTCCTACCCTTAACACAAACGAAACCATCGGTGCGCCACATAGCTTGCATTCTTCGTTTACCAACAGCTCCTTGTTGCAGTGCGGACAGTAAAAATCAACAATCTGACCTTCTTTGATCTCTAACGACGACACGTGATCAAAACACTCGTAAACAGAACAAATGTTAATGATGCCGCGGTCTTCCGAAGATACAACATTCAACTTAATGGAGGGATGACCATTAATCAACACCTTCTCATCCATCAACGACGACAGACAATGCGGACATTCAACAGTCATGGATATGTGCTTTCTCATGGCGGTGTGGTATTTAATTTTTTTCTTTGGCTAATTTAACCAAAAATCAGCTCCCTGTCAACACAACGACCTTATTCAGAAACAATACAAATAGGCTGCTATTGCTGTCGCTACAGCATTTGAAATAAGTATTGAACAGAAAGCTTAAGAAAACACGTAGGGAACAAATCCAAATGATTACTTTTGTCATCAGAATTTTCAATTAAAATTAAGTACACTATGTGCGGAACTTGCGGTTGCGGCGAAGACAGCCACATCACTTATCATAAACCGGGAACTCATACCCACGAGCATTCCCACGACGATCATCAACATACTCATCCCCATAGCCATGATCACGATCACAGTCATGACCATAGCCACACACACGATCACCACCACAGCCATGAGCTACAGCTGGAGATTGATGTGATGATGAAAAACAACCTGAAAGCCGAAAGGAACAGGGGGTTTTTTGAGGCGCTGGGTATTACGGCTTTAAACCTTGTAAGCTCTCCCGGATCAGGAAAGACAAGCCTGTTGGAAAAAACCATCAGGGAGATGAAGACGAAACACCCATTTTTCATTATCGAAGGAGATCAACAGACCTCCAACGATGCCGACAGGATTCATGCCGCCGGTGCTCCTGTAATTCAGATAAACACTGGAAACGGATGCCATTTGGATGCCGAAATGATTCACCGCGCCACAAAAGAACTGGAGGTGACAGGCCACAGCATCCTCTTCATCGAAAATGTAGGTAACCTGGTATGCCCTTCTTTGTTCGATCTGGGCGAGTCGAAACGGGTGGTAATCATCAGTACCACCGAGGGTGAGGACAAACCCTTAAAATATCCGACCATGTTTCAAACAGCACAGCTTTGTATCATCAACAAAACTGACCTCCTGCCCTATGTGGACTTCGACATGGCGAAATGTAAAGAATATGCTTTGCGTGTGAATCACCACCTTGAATTTATCGAGGTGTCGGTAAAAACAGGCGAAGGACTTGATCAATGGTACAGCTGGCTGACTTCGCTTGCCGAAAAAAAGGACTAACGAAACCATTGGCTTTTTTACCAGTATAACAGGTAATTTTATACGCCGTAAGTTAATTTTGAGATATGCTATTTATTGACATCCGGTTTCTCGATTTAATGGACATCTTTCTGGTTGCCGTACTGTTGTATGCGCTTTACAAGATGCTGAAAGGAACTGTAGCCATCAACATTTTTCTTGGTTTGGTTTCCCTTTTCCTGATCTGGCAACTTGTATCGGCCATGCAGATGGAGCTGCTTTCGCAGATTCTGGGTGCGTTTATTTCAGTAGGTCTGGTAGCACTGATTATTATTTTTCAACCCGAGATCAGGCAGTTCTTGCTGGCCTTGGGCACGCCTTACTTTTTCAGGAAATACGGAAAAAACCTGAGTTTTTTAAAGTTTGCCTTCAAGGAAAAAACCGAGCTAAACCTCGACCCCATTCTGGTAGCCTGCAAGCACATGGCCTCTACCAAAACCGGTGCACTTATGGTGATTACACGTCAAAACGAACTCGATCAGTTTGTGAAAACAGGACAGGTTATCGACTCGAATGTTTCGTCGTCGCTTATCGAGAACATTTTTTTTAAAAACAGTCCCCTGCACGACGGAGGTATGATTATTACCGGACAGAAAATTAAAGCCGCCGGATGCATTCTTCCTGTCAGCAAAAAGCAGATAAACAGACATGTGGGCTTACGACACCGGGCCGCCATCGGGATTAGCGAAGTAAGCGATGCCATTGCCATAGTGGTTTCAGAAGAAACAGGTAAAATATCCTATGCTTTACACGGCGACCTCACCTACCACATCTCGCCGCAGGATTTGCAGGAAATGCTAATCGAAGAGCTGGGGCTGGAATTGTAGCGGACAAAAAAGCAGATTAACGGCTTACCATAAATTTCGCGGTCAGGACTTCACCGGAGGTCAAAGTCATGGTGGCAAAATACAAACCAGCAGGAATACCAACCACGTTAAACTCAATTGTCGCCCGACCTGACTCGTATGGCATATCGACCAAGCCACCACTTATATTCCTGATCACCAATCGTGAAACATCTGATGCGCCGGGGTAGTCAATTCTTATCCGATCAGAGGCAGGGTTGGGATAAACAGACAAAACCGAAGTTGGAGAATCCTGCAATCCCACAGTATAGCTGTTCAGAAAAGTGACCTCTGAAACATCCTGCGATGGCTGTTCCACATCGACAGTACACAGGGTAAACCCAGCACCTAAATCATCTGTCCACCAGTTGTAGGTATCCACTTCAGATACCCCAGACGTTAAAAGCATCCAATTTCCGAAGAAGCGTGTCCAGATGCTGTCGGTAATCGTTTTTTCCTCTTTTTGTCTTAACACATTAAAGGTGCCCACAGGCAATTTCATTGTGCCCCAGGCATCAATGGTAGTTATTTCATCTGTTGTCGACTTATACCTCACGGAGTCCACACCAGGAAGTGAGTTGTCGGCCAGCTTAACATTGATATAATACGACTCAGTGCGCGTATTTCCAAAGTTCACCGGAAAGTCGAGGTAAATATTTCCCGGTACGAGACTTGTAATCACGAAGCCGTATTCACCCCCATCGCCGGCTACTCCTATGTTTGAGAGCAGGCTGCTGTTGCGGTTGAAATAAGCAAACTGTCCGTCAGACTCCAGACCCACTGCAAAATTAGCCAACGGAAAATTAGCTCCGTATGGCGTTTGAGCAGGCAACAGTAACGACACGGTATCCGTTTCATGTGCTGTTAATGTGGAAAAATCCCAGACCAGATCACTGCCGGAAGGTCCGGGGTTAACCATGGTAAGTGAATCCGTAGATAACAGCACCACCGTTCCGGCAGGAGCAATATCATCGTTGGTAATGGTAATCTGCGCTACCGCGTTGGTCAGCAACAAAGCGCTTAAAAAAGTAAAAATCAGGTTCTTCATGGGAATAAATTTAAGTTAGAAAATAATCGACAACAGCGCTGTCCTGCACGTGGACAGCTAAAAAATCAAGTACTTTAACATGATCAGGATGAATACGGTAAGCCTCCAGACCTGCTTCATCATCGAAGTCGGCAACAAGTGCAAAATCGAAGGCTGCCGACCGCGTGCTCACGTTGGTTCCCACTTCCATTTTTTTTAACTGTTCAATGGAATCAGGCAAGGCCAAAAGCATCGAAGACAACCGTAAAATCACCTCTTCCGGTTTTTCCTGATCATTGAATTTCAGAAATACAATATGCCGTAACATAACTTCAACGATTTTAATTCATTTTTAAAAAACAACAAAGGTCTACCAACTGTTTAGTGGCAGACCTTTGTATGATTGTGGTGTTATTATCCTAACAATTCAGCCATCTTTTTCCCGATCGCAGCGGGGGAATCCACGACATGAATTCCACAAGAAGCCAGAATTTCTTTTTTAGCCTCAGCGGTATCAGCTTTTCCGCCGATGATAGCGCCGGCATGACCCATTGTCCGTCCTTTAGGCGCAGTAGCTCCGGCTATAAAACTCACTACCGGTTTAGTGCCGTGGTCTTTTATCCAGTAAGCCGCATCAGCTTCCATGTTACCACCAATTTCGCCAATCATCACAATGCCTTCTGTTTCAGGATCGTTCATAAACAATTCAACAGCATCGCGGGTTGTTGTGCCGATGATGGGGTCGCCTCCGATGCCGATGGCTGTAGTTTGGCCCAATCCGGCTTTGGTGAGCTGATCAACCGCTTCGTAGGTTAAGGTACCACTACGCGAAACAATGCCCACACGACCTTTGCTGTGGATAAAGCCGGGCATAATGCCCACTTTAGCCTCGCCGGGAGTTATAACACCGGGGCAGTTCGGACCGATAAGTCTGGACTTTTTCCCTTTCAGGTATTCTTTAACAGTTACCATATCCTCGGTGGGGATGCCTTCGGTAATGCACACAATCACTGCAATGCCGGCTTCGGCAGCTTCCATAATGGCATCAGCGGCAAATGCCGGCGGCACAAAAATGATTGAAGTATCTGCTTTTACCTGATCAACGGCATCTTGGACCGTATTAAAAACAGGTTTGTCTAAAT
>DJVY01000020.1 GCA_002440885.1 Bacteroidales bacterium UBA6244 | reverse complement strand
AAGGCTACCAACTCTCATTTTATAAATAATGTCAAATCGATACATGCTTGCTATTATACAAATAAACATCCTGTTACAGGTCAAGCTATCAGTAATGTTTCCTTTGCCAAGAACTGCACTTTCGAAATAAATGAAGCATATAACCCTGCTTTAGAGTTTTTTAAACATGTAGATTTGTGTCATGTCAATGGCATTCGATTTTTGGGATGCGACTTTTTGGTAAGCAATGTAAATGGAGTATCACTTTATAACCAAGCTATTGCCTCTTATAGCGCAAGTTTTAAGGTTGATGGATATTGTAATGCCAGTATAATCCCTTGTCCCGAAGTTTATTACGATCATACTACCTTTACTGGTTTCAATTGGGGAATCTTTGCAACAGCTGATTTATCGTTAACCAATACATTTAGCGTAAGTCATTCTATATTCAACAACAATGGAACAGGAATTAAAATGACTGCAGTAAAAAATGCCAGCATTTATGACAACGATTTCAATATTGGTCCAAATTTAGGTGATGCTTATCTATGCAATACTACCAGTGCTTCGGGTTTCGGTATTTACTCCGAAAATAGTTCAGGATTCTCTATCGAAGAAAACCTTTTCCAAAAAGCAAATGGAGCTCCTACTGAAAATTACACCGGAATCTATATCTTAAATTCTCAGTCTGCCGATGAAATATATAAAAATACTTTCAATGGCTTGAGTTATGGGAATATAGCGGAAGGGAAAAATTGGCTAGACGTTACTTTATATCAAGGCCTTGTTTATTATTGCAATGAAAACTCTGGCAATTACGAAGATTTCAGAGTTGGGCCTCTTGACGGTTCGGGCATTCAGGCTCGGCAGGGCGATATTAATCATGCTGCAGGGAATACCTTTTCCTCAAATGCCAATTATAATTTTAACAATAGGGGTTGGTATGAGATAGGGTATTTTTATGATATAAATATACCAGCAGCCTATCCTGAAAGAGTATTTCATGTAACACGTGAAGGAGTAAATATTTCCAATGCTTGTTCATCGCATTATGGCAATAATGGTTCAGGGGTACCTGATATTGTACTGACTGCAGAACAGATGCAACAGGCAGAAAGTGAATATTTTATGGCATCGAGCGAATATAACGATGTAAAATTACTTTATGACAATCTGGTAGATGGAGGGAATACTCAAGCCTTGCTGGCCGATATAGAAAACAGTTATCCTGAACAAATGTGGACCCTCTATTATGAGCTGTTAGCTCGTTCTCCACATTTATCTCGTGAGGTTCTGATAGCTGTGGCCGACCAGACTGATGTATTTCCACCAAGTGCTATATTCGACATCATGATGGCCAATCCCGACGAATTGAAACGCTATGACATGCTTACCTACCTTGAAACCAAGGATGATCCTTTACCGGATTATATGATTGCCATATTGAGTGAAGTAGCTGAAGGGACAACTTATAAAACCGCCCTGCAGAATCAACTGGCATATTATAATCACCTGATGACTCGTTCGGCTAATGATATTCTTCGTAGTCTTCTTAATGATACCATAACCGACCTGTCGCAACTACGTACCTGGTATGAAAATTTAGGTGGGCTTCATTCAGGAGAACAGATTGTGGCTACCTACATGCAGGAAGGAAATTATACACAGGCTTTGACCATCGCCGAAGCCTTTCCTAACACCTATCAACTAACTGAAGACGAACTTATCGAACATGATTACTACATGGACATGCTAAATCTCGAGATTAGCTTGGCTCAACAGAACCAGACGATTTTCGATTTGGATAGTACTGAATTAGCGCAAGTTTCTTTTGTGGCTTCCAACAGTAAATCAACGGCAGGTTCTTTTGCCCGGGGAATACTTCAATATGTATTTAATCAACCATCTGGTCAGTGTCTTGATCTTGGCTCTTCTGGATACAAACATTCGGTTGCTGTCGATCCAGAAAGGTTAAGTCAGGCAAGGGGTATGAGTGCAGAATTCCGCCCCAACCCTGCCAATACCTATGTAGTTTTGTATTATACATTACCCTTAACCGAAACCCAGGGTGTTTTAACCATTACGAATGCCCAGGGCCAACAGATAGAAAGCTTTACTTTAAAAGGTAATGAGGGTCAGAAATTAATAAACATAAGACATCTTAAGTCAGGTATTTATTTCTATACTCTTACCAGCGGTAACTTTTTACGATCGGGTAAAATAACCATTCAACGTTAAGTTCTTGATAAACATAGTGCTGTGCCCAAAAAAAGCACAGCACTTTCCAAAATTTTTAATCTATTGAAAAAAATATTTTTACTTTTTTATGTAATGTGTGGTACAATTCCACTGATGAGCCAAGCTTGGCAATTGACATGGCAGCAATGTTTTGGTGGATCAAAATCAGATTATGCCACTGATATAGTTTCGCATAACAATGGATATTATATTTTAGGTCGAACAGGTTCAACAAACGGAGATATTTCTTATTTTCATGGTGGGCCAGATGATGTATGGTTAGTTAGAACTGATTCTAAAGGCAATTTGCTTTGGGAAAAAACCTATGGAGGTAGCGGGAGTGAAGATAGCAAAAATATTTTTTTATCCAAGGATGGGAATCTTTATATTTTAGCTGGTACCAATTCAAACGATGGAGATGTATCAAATAATCCAGGAATGATTGCCTATTGGATTCTTAAAATTGATACACTAGGTAATATTTTATGGGAAAGAGCCTTGGGTGGAAGTGGGGGTGATTTCGAGACCTATGCCACACCCACAACCGATGGTGG
>DJVY01000001.1 GCA_002440885.1 Bacteroidales bacterium UBA6244 | reverse complement strand
TAATTGCATCACAGCGTGATAGCCTTAAACTTTTAGCGCGTTATCACAGGATTGTGGCGGTCTTTTCCAAATTTTCTGTTTGAACCGGAAAAGCCCTAAAAAAAATGAGATATTCTGCTCATATGATTTGTTTTTTGAACAATAGTTCAATACTTTTGCAGTCCGAATTAAAAAAGCCATGTCGCCAAGGCCGAAAAAACACCGCAGTCTGGAACAACCGCCCATCGCCTCAGGATTTATTCCTGCCGGGGGTGACTTTGTTGAATCGCAGGCTGTAGTCCTCAACATGGAAGAATACGAAGCCATCCGACTCTCCGATTACCTCAACCTCACCCAACTGGAAGCTTCCCGCTTACTTAATGTGTCGCGCCCTACTTACACGCGCATTTATGATGCTGCCCGCAAGAAGGTGGCGAGGGCTTTTGTCGAAAATCTGGGACTTTTAATACGTGGTGGTCAGGTAGTGTTTCACGACAGGTGGTTTGCTTGTGGCGATTGCGAGAGTGTTTTTAAATTAAAAACAGAACAGTCTGCTGATAGTATCGCGTGTCCGGTTTGTCAGTCCTCCAGCGTGGAAGCTTTCAGCGAATCACCCGGTGATACTTTTGCCCGATACCGACAGCCGATGAAATCACCCGGCAGTGGTTTAGGACAGAGCGGCAACTGCATTTGCCCGGGTTGCGATCTTACCGTGCCTCACATAGCCGGCATTCCCTGTAGCACCCAACTTTGTCCGCAATGCAATATCCGCATGATCAGGGAACATTCTGAACATCACCTGAATATCAAAAGAAAGAAATCAACTGTTTCAAAACATAAATAAACAATGAAAAAATTAGCCATACCCGTCGAAAACGGATCGTTAAGTCACCATTTTGGTCATAGCCGTGAGTTTTGTTTCTTTGAAGTCGACAACGACAAGGTACTAAAAACCTATACAAAAACACCACCTCCCCATCAGGAAGGGGTTATTCCGCGCTGGCTGGTGGATGAGCAGGTAACCGATTTGCTTGTTGGAGGCATAGGCCCTAAGGCTATTGAAATCCTTTATGCTCAGGGAATGAATGTTTACATTGGCGTAGAGGTTGATACCCCTGAAGCACTGGCGAATGATTTCATCGCCGGAACGCTGAGATCTGGTAAAAACTATTGCCATCACTAGGAAGAACTTTTTTATTTTTAAATACATATTTCATGGATACAAATAATAAGGGGTTTACCTCGAAACTGGTTCATGCCGGCGGCATCAGCGATGCTCTGGGCAGTGCTGTAACTCCAATTTATCAAACTTCGACTTTTAGCTTTCGTGATGCCGACCACGGCGCACGTTGTTTTAGTGGTGAAGAAAAAGGGTATATCTATACCCGCTTAGGAAATCCCAATATCGAAGAGCTGGAAGTTACTGTTGCTCAGCTCGAAAATGGTTTTGGCGCTGTGGCCACCTCTTCAGGAATGGCCGCTGTAAATACAGTTTATCTGGCTTTTCTCGGTCAGGGCGATCACATGATCAGTCATAACGCTGTGTACGGTCCTTCGCGTGGCGTGATGGAGAAACTTTATCCTAAACTGGGAGTTGAATCTACTTATGTGGATTGCACCCATATGGACCAAATTGAGAAAGCCATCCGACCAAACACCAAGTTGCTTTACCTTGAAACGCCCGCCAACCCAACCATCGGCATCACCGATCTGGAAGCAGCCTGCGCTCTGGCTCACAAACACAACATTCTGGTTTGTGTCGACAACACGTTCTGTAGTCCCTATCTGCAACGGCCACTCGATTTAGGTGCTGATATTGTTTTGCACTCAATGACCAAGTTCATTAATGGCCATGCCGACATTGTTGGAGGTATTGTTGTTGCCAAAAATGAAAAGCTGTATAAAGAATTGCAGTATGTCATGACCAATGTCGGTTTCAACATGGATCCACATCAGGCATGGCTTACCCGCCGGGGACTTAAAACACTTTCAATTCGTATTGAAAAAGCTCAGGAAAATGCCCGAAA
Source organism: Bacteroidales bacterium UBA6244 (assembly GCA_002440885.1). Lineage (GTDB taxonomy): Bacteria > Bacteroidota > Bacteroidia > Bacteroidales > F082 > UBA6244. The sequence goes on along the minus strand of DJVY01000001.1, from coordinate 4,040 downwards.
GGTGGCAGAATATCTAGAAGCGCATCCAAAAGTGGAGTGGGTGCTTTATCCCGGACTAAAATCACATCCGCAATACGAGCTGGCGCAGAAACAAATGGACGGGCCAGGTGCCATGATTTCGTTTGGCGTTGTAGGCGGACTAGATGCAGGAAAACGGGTGATGAACAACGTACATCTCGCTCTGTTGGCTGTTTCGTTGGGGGGAATAGAAACCCTGATTCAGCATCCGGCCAGCATGACGCACTCCAAACTCAGCCCCGAAGCAAGACGTCAGGGAGGCATAACGGATGAGCTTGTTCGTTTATCAGTTGGCATTGAGGATATTGAGGATATTATCCATGATCTTGAACACGCGCTCTCGATGGCCTAGGCTAAAAGAAAGTCAACTGATCGGATAAAAGATTGGTGCAGCAATCATTTCTAAAAAGTTTGATTGCTTTAATTTGTTTTGTGGGTTTTTAAACATCCGTGTAAAAACGCGGATGTTTTTTTTGGAAGCTTGGCCAAGAACAAAGCCAAAAGGGGGGTAAAATGACGAAGGTGAATAAAAGTGAGAAGGAAAAGTGAAAAATGCAAAATGCAAAATGTAAAATGTAAAATGTAAAATGGCAGGAGTTCACTCAAACAGCCAACGCCAATAGCCATCAGCCAACCCACCTATTGCAGCATGCCTTTTACATAAGGCGCTATTCCTGTAAAGAAAAACTCCACCGCGATGACCATGACGATCAATCCCATGAGTTTCATCATGATCTTATTTCCGATATCTCCCAAAAAGCGGGTAATGCCTACTGCACCAAAAAGTGTCAACATCAATACGATAGAAACCAATACGATTGACAAGATAACCATAAAGGTGTTGGCCGGCGACTGCGCTTCGCCCATCAGCACGATGGCGTTGGTAATGGCTCCCGGCCCTGCAATCATGGGTATGCCCAGTGGCGTAATCGAAATATCGTTGACATATTTGTCCACATCTTCTTCCCGTATTTTCATCGGGCTCAGGCGTGCATTCAGCATATCGTACCCCATGATAAAAAACAAAACGCCACCTACCACTTTAAGCCCCGAGACAGAGATGCCGAAGAAGCTGAAGAGGTATTCACCGGCAAAAGCAAACATGATGAGCACCAATGTGGCTGTGATTACAGCTTTAAAGGCTGTGGCACGACGTTCCTTCTTCGACAGCTGTGAGGTCATGGTAAGGAAAACCGGCATGATTCCCATCGGGTTCATCAGGGTGAGGAACGAGGTAAAATACAATAAGGTGATGGTGAAGCTCATGGCAATTTTCTATAAGATAATCAATGCATCCAATTACAACGCCGCGATTTTCTGGTCTACGATTTGAATAATGCCTTCTTTTTCGGCTTTGGCCTGCAGGGCTATAGTTTCCGCCTTTTTCAGTAAATCTGTTGTAAAAGTACTGTCTTCAATTCCTCCGGCATTGATTTTTACATTAAGCCAGGCTCCTTCCACAGCGGTAAGTGCACAAAGAGCACCCACGCCGGCATCTGAAACCGAGTTCGGGTTTCCGGTTTCGGCCATTGCCCTGATCACCTCCATCGACTCCATGGCGGTTTGCATCACCTTAAAAGGTATTTCCATGGCATATTTAGAAGCGGTTTCGATGGCCTCTTTTCGAGCCAGTTTTTCCTCATCGGTCTTTTTTGGCATGCCGAATGCGTCCATAATTTTGTTAAAGGCCCGGGTGTCTTCGTCAACGAAAAACAGCATCTTGTCTTTGTATTGTTGTCCTTTTTCAGCCCAGTCGGAAAAAACTTCCCATTGGTCGTCCCAGCCACGTTTATGTGAACTCAGGTTAGCTACCATGGTAGCCAGTGATGCGCCAAGCACACCAGCGTAGGCCGCTATGGATCCACCACCGGGAGCAGGTGATTCAGAGGCAGTTTCGTTGGCAAAAGCCGTCAGATTCATATCCACCAGTTTCTTGCTTTGGCCTTCGAGCACGTATTCAATAATTCGTTCACGCGGGTTAAAGGGTTTCAAATCGTCGAGTCCCATCGATTTGATGGCGATCTTTATTAATTCGTCGTTGTCGACTCCCACCGATCGATTTTGTTTCCTGAGAAAATATTTGCCTGCGTCGAGCATGGCTTTTAATGGGATCAGTCCAACCAGCTCCGATCCTGTAACCCGAATGCCTCTGTCGGCAGCTTTTTGGCAAACTTCATCAAAAGCCACATGCACAGGCGTGATACTGATGTTGGTGAGGTTCATGCTGATTTGGGCCACGCCATATTCTTCGATAAACCAGCCAATGGCTTTAACGGCTTTCAAAGTGCCGGGAATCATTACCGGATTGCCTTTTTCATCTTTTACAATTTTGCCAGTGATTGGATCGCCTTCACGCATGGTACGGCCTCTTTCGCGCACATCGAAAGCGATTGAATTGGCCCGGCGGGTGGAAGTGGTATTCAGATTTACGTTGAAAGCCACCAGGAAATCACGTGCGCTAACGGCAGTAGCACCTGTTCCTGCCACGCGGGTGTTGAATTCGGCGGGACCAAAATCAGGTTTCCAATCGGGGTTTGTTAGTTTTTCAGGTAATCCTTCGTACTCCCCGGAACGGCAATTGGCCAGATTCCGGCGTACCGGAGTAAAAGCGGCATTCTCGTAACAGTAAACCGGAATAAGCAGCTCTTCGCCAATACGTTGGGCTAGCTTACGGGCGTAAACAACAGTTTCTTCCATCGAAATATTGGCCACAGGAACCAACGGACAGACATCGGTAGCACCAAAACGCGGATGTTCTCCTTTGTGATGCCGCATGTCGATCACCTCAGCCGCTTTTTTTACGGCTTGTACCGCTGCCTCTATCACCTCCTCGGGAGTGCCAACAAAAGTAACCACCGTGCGGTTCGTGGCTGCACCGGGGTCTACATCAAGTAAAGTTACCCCTTCCGATCGTTCAATAACATCAGTAATTTGCTTAATTACTGCCATGTCGCGGCCTTCGCTGAAATTCGGTACACATTCAATTAGTTGTTTCATATGCTGCTTTTTTATGGTTACAAGCCTGCCAAACGACAGGGAAAACGTCATGATTGATGATTGATCCTTTCAGGTGAATTGCGCAAATTGACAAAAATTATCACCTGATTGATTTAAAAACTGCAAAATTAGAAAAATGTGCTGTATGCCCTTCATAAAATCGACTTGGCTTGTAAAGAAATATTTGCAGCTTGATGTGAACAAATTGCTCACCACAGAATTTTCCTATCTTTACAGCAAAAAACGAATGCCATACCGCAAAAGAGCACATTATGACACATCAGGAAAATACTGACAATTTATTTCAATTGATGACGACCAAGTCGGATATGAAACAGCAAGTGTATCGCAACACACGGGCTGCCCTGGGCTTGATTAAAAACAGGATTCTGGAGCTGGAGCAGACCTACCGGCTTTACAGTAAAAAAAACAAGACAGAGAGAGACCCCACCCCATTTGAGTGGAATAGCATTGGTGATTTCGAGATCGAGCTTAAATTTGGTGGCGATGTGTTGCTATTTTTAATGCACACCAATGTGTTTGAGTTCCCCAGAGCACATGATGTAATGCGCACCGATTATGTCCGCGACGATAGAAACAGAAGCTATTGCGGGATAATTAACATTTATAATTTTCTGGCCGACTCGTTCAAATACAATAGGGTAAACGACACCGGATACCTCATCGGAAGGATTTTCATCAACAAGGAAAACCATTATTTTGTAGAAGGAAAGCGTGAACTCGGGTTCTTATACAACAACTTCGGGAAGCATCAGTTTGCTCAGGAAGCTGTAGATAGTCTGCTTGAAGCGGCGATTACCTACACCATCAACTTTGATTTGCTCACACCGGATTACGATTTGGTGAAAGAAGTCAGCGTTTACGAGATGAAAAATACCATGGACACCATTTCGATAAGGACAGCTAAACGGCTGGGATTCAAGTTTCAGGCTGACATGAAAAACACCACTGGTGATCCGGAATAATTTTTCCGAAAAAATTTTTTTCAAAAAGTTGCAGGAAAT
>DJVY01000251.1 GCA_002440885.1 Bacteroidales bacterium UBA6244 | reverse complement strand
ATTTCTTCGTTTTTTTCCTGAAGCAATTCTTCCGCCTGCTTTCGCTCGGTAATGTCCTGGTGAACAATAACGATATTTTTAACTTTTCCCCATTCATCCTTTAAAGGATAAATTCTGGTATTTAACCAGCGTTTCCTACCTAATCCTTTGGCCTCCGTTTCGCCTGAAGAGTCAAAAATATATTCAGGAACAACAACAGAATCACCTGCATAAGCACGTTTTACATATTCCAACAATCCCGTTTCTTCAACTTCTTTGCTTTCAAGAACATTAAATTCATTGAGCGTTGTCTCAGCCGAAAAACCCCACAATTCCTCATAAGCCTTATTAACCGATATTTGCAATCCATTAAGATCGTAAAGCTCAACAACAAAAGGTGATTGTTGCATTAAAGATTTAAATTTTTCTTCGCTCTCTTTAAGCTGCTTCTCCGCCAGCTTGCGTTCGGTGATATCTGTAAAAGCGGCGAGTAAACCTACATATCGTCCTTTGTTAATGTTTGGAACTCCTCCTACAAGAACAAATATCCTTTCTCCATCCTTTCTTTCTAATTCCATCTCATACTGATCGGATTCACCCTTTTCACGTCGTTTGTTGGCATTACTAACAACTTCAATCTGATCATCAGGGACGAAACATTTCCAATTTTCACCAACCAGTTCACCTTCATTGTATCCTAACATTCTCAGCATAGCAGGATTGGCAAATTGAATTATGCCTTTATCATTCTCAAGTATAATTCCTTCAGTAAGATTTGTTACTATTGATTCATTGAATTCTTTTAGTTCAAAAATCGCCTGTTCTGCCTGCTTGCGCTCAGTGATATCCTGAAATAGTCCGACGATAATCTCCTCTTCAAAATATCCCGAAACGGCAACCGTTTTTATATCCCCGTTTTTACATGTTACCTGATACTCTTTAACCCTGGTTGGAGTTCCCTTTTTAATCGATTGTTCCACTTCCCTGTTCCAGTCTTCGAGGGTAGCCTTCCTGTAATGTGCATCAGGATACGCCCGCTCATACCACTTTTCAACTAAGGGAATGTCCTGCATCGTGTATCCGTAGGTTTCGATAAATTGCTTATTCAGATAAATTATTGTTCCATCAGCCCCTGCAATGGCTGTGGGTATGGGTGAGTTTTCGAGGGCATTGCGAAGTTTTCTTTCGTTTTCTTCGGCTTTTTCTTTGGCAAGGAGGAGCTCTTCAATTAATTGTTTCCTTTCTGTAATATCTGTAAAATTTAAAACAATTCCGTTGATTGCTTTATCCGACAACAAATTGCTAAAGGTGGTCTCTATCCATCGAAATTCACCACTTTTCCGTTTAAAACGGTAGGCTAATTTTGGCTTTTGCTCTGGATCGACTAAAATGGTCTCCATTGTTTTGAGCACCATTGGCAAGTCATCGGGATGGGTATATTCATCACCGGAGTGACCGATTGACTCATTAGTATTGTATCCGAAAAGCCGCATAGCACTTGGACTCACATACTTAAATCTTCCCTGCTCATTTACAATCACTACCCCATCCGGTGCATTTTCAATGACAGATTTAAATAGTTTCTCGTTTTCTTCGGCTATGTTTTTGGCTTTAATCAGTGCATTTTCAAGGGCTTTTTGTTCAGTAATATCCTTAAAAACACAATAGGTTTGTTTGAATTTTCCTTCGGGTGTATAACCCACACATCCCTCAAACGAAACATAAATGTATGTGTTATCCTTTCTTCTGAGCATAAACTGTACATCAGAAATGCAACCCCGTTTTTTAAACTCAGGGAAGTTAATTCTGAAATGTTCAACGAAATCGGGATGCAAGAAATCGCCATACCACTGGCCAATCACTTCTTCTCTTTCGTAGCCAAGTGTTTTTAACCACATGGGGTTCACGTCAATAAAACAACCATCTTCATCTAAGGATTGGTAGGATAGCGGCGCATTGTCGTATAATGCACGGTATTTTTCCTCACTTTCCTCTGCTGCTATTTTAGTTTTTAAAAGGGCTAATTCGCTGTTTTTTATCTCGGTAATATCCTGATGTGCCCCTAACATTCTGATTGGTTTTCCATTAGCATCGCGAATAGCAATTCCGCGGCAACGTATCCACTTTGTTGAACCATCTTTGTGCGTGTATCGCACAATCTGATCGTAAGGATGATTTGCATTTTCGCAGTGCTTTACTATGTTTTCTTTTGCAACCTTCAAATCATCCTGGTTGATAATACTTTGCCATGCACTTGACTTATGTGGCATTTCATCAGGATTATAGCCCAACACTTTCCAGAATCTTGCATTCATCCATTCGTTTTCCGGATTTTCCAAATCCCAGTACCAAAGCCCATCCAAAGAACCTTCTTGAATAAAATCGAAGAGGCTTTCGTCGGTTTTTATTAGCTCGTAAAGCTCTTTTTTAAGATACATAATGTTGGTTTTTTTGATTTTTAACCTTATATACGACCACCGGAATATGTTTACCGGATTAAATGAGCTGAGTCAAATGCTTTAGCACGTGTCGTTTGGAAGGTTGACTTAACGGTCACATGATCATGGCACTTCACTTTTTTTATTACTACCCTCAAAGATAGAAACATTATTTCAATACCAATTGATCCGGCGGGCTTTTTTTCTGTAAGCAGACATTGCTTGCCGGGGTGTATGGTTGAAGGGTGGCAGGGGTTGTTTAGAGGTCTGTTTAATAGCGGGTTGTTGCTTCTTGTTCATCATTTACATATTCCAGCACGTCACCCGGTTGACAAGCCAACGCCTTACAAATTGCCTCCAATGTACTGAATCTAATAGCCTTTGCTTTACCTGTTTTTAATATAGAAAGGTTCGATAGAGTCAACCCAACTTTTTCGGAAAGTTCATTCAATGACATTTTTCGCTTGGCCATCATGACGTCTAAATTTACAACAATTGCCATAGCTTAAACAGTTAAATCATTTTCGTTTTGAATGTCTACTCCCTTTTTGAAAATGGTCGCAATAACATAGATTACAGCTCCCATAAGAATAAACGCCTGACTATCTGCCCAAAACTGGTCTACACCATCAGTAACAAACCCGTGTTGCATTAATTTATCAGCTAGCTGTCTTGCAATTAAACTAACCAGTCCTATGGAAAGCGTGTAGTAGCTGATATACAAGATTTGGTTCGAGACAAAAGTATTGAATGGTTTTGTTAAATCCATTTTGTGCATTAACCTGATAACCACGTAAAACAGGAAGACCTTCAAGATAGAAATGACAAGAATAAAGCTATAGATTCCGAAAAATGCCAATCTGCTGTTTCTATACATTTCAGTTAAGTCGAGTTTCTGATAAAGGTTTTGGACAAACTCAGGGTTGAGTACACTAAATATGAAATTTACAATCAAACCACCGGCCTCAATGCTCAAACCGACGAAAATGATCCAGGCCACAATATGCAAGCCTTTAAATACGAAGTTGTTTCTTTTTGACATAGCTTTAAAGAGTTAAATTAGTGCGGCAAATATAATAAATATTTATTGTTTATCAATAATTATTTATCTATTATTGAAATATCAATAGCACATAGATGAGAAAAAGGGCAATCACTCATTGACATTAGGCGCAAAAGCCTGTGTAAATTTGGATTAATTTACGACGGATATCTCTTAACCAATTCATTTAGCCACACGTAGTTTTGTCAAACAGACATGACTTCACCAAAACTCACATATTACCTAAAAAGCATTCTTAAAATCACTCAGGCTTCAAAGGTGAGCTTTTCTTTCAAAAACGGTATCCAATACGCAAATGATAATTGAAAGCAATTCCATCCGTATTTTTGCTGTACCCAGTCTTTTTAGTAAAATAAATCTCATAACCAGCTCCAACTCCCCCTTCAAGGGTAAGGTGATTTCCTATATTGCGTTTAATCCCCATGGTCGGCATAAAGGCCAGCTGGTTAACATTGTTTGGATGCTCATCACTCGTAATGATAAACCAATCAGGATGATACCTTATGTTTAAACTCACGAAGTTTCCGCTGTTGCCCGATATATTTTTCGACTCATTGAACCTGCTTCTCAAATTATAATAAAAGCGAGGTTCCAGGGTAAGCACAGGGGCAACATAATAGCCGCTTTCTGTGGCCGTTACAATCTTATCACTCCATATCCGGGCCGAAAGTCCCACTTCACCTCTTAAGGCTATGGCGTTTGTCAGTCGAATTTCATCATACAACCAGATCCCTAAAAAACCAGTTTGAATTCCACCTGTTGATTTTGCAACAAGGCCTTGCTGAGATAACCCAACAAAAGATATTACCGACAACATTAGTAACAGGGCGGTCTTTTTCATGCGTTAGTATTTTGGTTCAATAATATTGCTTCAAACTATTTTCTTAAAGGTTTGTACCTGGTCTATCTTATTAAGAATGAGACTTAGCGGGCATGTTCAGGGAATAAGTGAGTTGCTTGTCCATGCCCGCTGATTTTTATAAGTCTATCAGCGGATTTTCTTCTATCATCTCCCCCACTTCTTAGCCAGATTTCCCGATACAGGCCGTTTTTGGATATGTAGTACACCACAGGACTGGTCGGAATTTCCGGCCATTCGCCGTTAAAACCGACTTTTTGAATGCTGTCATTTCTCCAGATCCTTGTTTTTGTCACCAAAAAAAGCGAGTCGTTATCGCAGTTCCACTCACCGGTTGCTATAATACTGCATGTTTTCATGTTGAAAGTTGAGTCGTGGTTTAAAGTCAATTCATTTCCTGTTATAAAGGAGGTTACCCCCGATAAGTACAGCATTCCCCTTTCGAAGTAGCCTAACTCCTCAGAACGATAACTACCAACCACTTGCCCTTGCAAGCTCAGAGAGGCAATTGATAATAAGATAAACACACACAAAGCAGACGTTTTCATTTTAAGACATTAGTTATCAAGACACTTCTGTTGGCTTCAAACACCCCATATCGGCCTGTCCGCGCGAAACTCCGGTTTTAAATTCCTAAGTGATTATCGTACTCCAATCCTCGCATTTCTTTATGTAAATAAGAAAAATTGTCACGAATCATACCGTAGGCAGACAAGTTACGCCAATATTAGCAAAAATACGAATAATTGATGTCGGTGAAGTAGGATGATCTGTTTTGAGTTTCCCTTTTAAACACCGAATATCGAACACCGATTTCAGAATTTCGAAGTGCAAACCCCGTT
>DJVY01000172.1 GCA_002440885.1 Bacteroidales bacterium UBA6244 | reverse complement strand
AGGATTTATCGCAGATTTCGACAGAAATGAATTCTTGATGAATATTCACCAAAAACACAGGACTGAATAATGAACTTTCTTATCAGTCAATTGGCAGGCCAGGACTTAGAAAACATTTGGATTCACACTTGTGAGAATTGGTCAGAAGCTCAAGCTGATAGGTACTTTAACTTAATTATGGATGAAATTGAGTATATTTCAATCAAGCCAGACTCCGGTTACGACTACAGTCATGTTAGAAAAGGTTATCTGCGAACGAACTAAACTTCATTTAATGCAAAATGCAAAATGCAAAATTTAAAATGCAAAATTTAAAATGGCACTTCCTAACTTACGAGTGTCCAAGCCAACAGCCAAAGCCAACCTTCCGCTATTTCCCCACTCCTACATGGGCCGGTAAGGAGAGATGTGCTTGTACCAGCATCCATTTTCCTTCAATTTTTTCAACTACGCCGGTAAATCGTAATCCGCTGTAAGTGTGGGCTTCGCCTTTGTAAATGAAATTGTAATTCAGGCGCTCGGCGAACCAGCCTGTGTTGCCGGAACAATTTATTTTGATAAACTGATCGGATACGCTGATGTAGGTTTCGCTGATTTGTGAAAACTGATTCTTTACGGCTTTTTTGATGTTTATCCAGCCCATCAGCTGATCTTCTGAATCTGTTCCGTATAAAATGATGTCGGAGTCGGGAGCCCAGATGTCTTGTATCAAATCAAAATCCTGACGTTCGTTGGCAATAATATATTGTTCGAGTAGGTTTTCGATGGCCAACTGATCATCCTTTAAGCTGGTTTGTTGTTCGCAGTCCTGACACGACGAAAAGACCAGTGCCAGGGCGACAAATGAAATGAGTAAATAGGATTTCATGGCGGTTTTATTTTGATGATTTTACTGCCGTGAAGATACGTATTTTTAGCCAAAAAGTACAGGAAAAGAGTTATTTAGAAGCGTTCCAATTAAAAAACTCTGATAATCATAATGATCAGTAAATAAATAAATTAAAAAAACATCTTTGTAATTTCAGCAAATAGTTGTAAAATTGCAGCCATTTTAAACCAACGACTTTCCATAGCAAATGAGTGATAGAGTAGGACAAAAAAATGGAATGAAAAGAGCGGGTCTTTTGATGTTGATCTTATTCATTATCAGCTATAACGGTCTTTCACAACATCCTAATGAGGCCAATGATCACGCTCAGGAAAACTGGCAGGAAGAAATCGTAGTACAGGACTTCAAGGCCGGCGACATGATTATTGAACACATCACCGACAGTTACGAATGGCATATCATCAACATTGGTCATACCCATGTGAGTGTTCCGCTTCCGGTTTTGCTTTACGATCAGGGTAAGTTTCATGCGTTTATGTCGTCGAAGTTCCATCATGGCCACGATAGCCATCTGGGCTATTATATCACCCACGAGGGGTTTAACTCGGGCAAAATTGTACGTAAAGACGCCGAAGGGAATGAGGTAAGACCTGATCTGGATTTTTCATTTACCAAAAATGTGTTGGCCATATTTCTGAGTATCTTTTTCTTAAGTTTGATTTTTATCTCCATCGCCAAGAGTTACAAGCGCAGGCCGGGACAAGCACCCAAAGGGCTTCAGTCGCTGTTGGAACCCATCATCATTTTTGTTCGCGACGACATCGCTAAAGCCTCTATTGGTGAAAAGCGGTATGAAAAATACCTGCCCTTTTTGCTGACCATCTTTTTCTTTATCCTGATCAACAACCTGATGGGGATAGTTCCCTTTTTTCCGGGTGGAGCTAACGTAACCGGAAACATTGGTGTAACCGGCGTGATGGCCTTGTTTACTTTTGTCATAGTTACCTTTAGCGGAAACAAAAACTACTGGTTACACATTGTAAATGCTCCCGGCGTGCCGTGGTGGCTTAAAATTCCCATTCCACTCATGCCGGTGGTTGAGCTGATGGGTGTGTTTACCAAGCCTTTTGTGTTGATGGTTCGTCTCTTTGCCAACATCAGCGCCGGGCATATCATCATCCTCGGTTTTATCAGTTTGATTTTCATTTTTGGCGAGATCAGCACCGGATTGGGGTTGGGCGTATCGGTTGTTTCTGTTGCGTTCACCATCTTCATGGACTTACTCGAAATACTTGTAGCCTTTATTCAGGCCTATGTCTTTACTCTGCTTTCGGCTTTGTATTTTGGCATGGCCACCGAGGAGGCACATCATTAAATTTAAAACCATTAATCACTAAATAACAAATAGAAATTATGGACTTATTAGCAATTTTACTTCAGGCAGTAACCGATCTCGCCCCTTATGCAAAAATGGGAGCAGGTTTGGGCGCAGGTATTGCAGCCATTGGAGCCGGTATCGGTATCGGACAAATTGGTCGCAGTGCTGTTGAATCAATCGCACGTCAGCCCGAGGCTGTTGGCGACATTCGCTCAAACATGATTGTTGCAGCTGCCCTGATTGAAGGTGTTGCCTTCTTTGCAATCGTTGTTTGTTTGTTGATTGTATTTATATAATCGCAACGAAAACATGGTATTAAGCCTCAGCGGTTGGCTGGGGTTTAATATCTTTTTTAATGATCACTTTAAAAAGAAAACAATATGTCACTAATCAATCCCGGATTTGGACTGGTAATATGGATGACGCTCGCCTTTGGGATTTTGCTTTTTATTCTGGCAAAATTCGCATGGAAACCGATATTAGCATCGTTAAAAGAGCGCGAAGATTCGATCGACAATGCCTTGCAGGCTGCCGAAAAAGCCCGTTTGGCCATGGAAGACCTGAAGCTGGGCAACGAAAAGCTGCTGCAGGAAGCTAAAGAGGAGCGTGATATGATACTCAAAGAAGCCCGCAGGCTGAAAGAAAATATCATGAACGAAGCCCGTGAAAAAGCCGGTGTAGAGACCAAAAACATGATTCAGGGAGCGCGTGAACAAATCATTAGTGAGAAAAATGCAGCCATCGCAGAGATAAAAAATACCATTGCTTCTTATTCTATCGACATTGCCGAAAAGGTGTTGCGCGAAGAGTTAAAAGACAAAGGGAAGCAAATGGCTTACGCCGAAAAGCTGCTGAAAGAATCACGACTAAACTAATACCAACGCATGCGAATCAATTTGTTATCGAAAAGATATGCGCAGGCCGTTTTTGAGTTGGCCGGTGAGTTTAAGCTGATAGATCGGGTGAATACCGACCTGCTGCTCGTGGGGCAGGTATTGGCCGAAAACCGACAGCTTAAAACTGTTATCAACAACCCCGTTATCGACACGTACAAAAAAGTGAAGATACTTGAGCTCATTTTCAAAAAAGAGGTGAGCGAGCTGACCATGCGTTTTATCGTTTTGATCACAAAAAAGGGCAGGGAGTCGTATATTACAACAGTTTGCGAAGCTTATCACGACATCTATCAAGCCTATAAAAACATCCTTAGCGTGGAAATCACCACCGCAGTTCAGCTGAATGATCAGTTAAAGAAAGAGGTGATCGCCAAGATGGAAAAAGCCACCGACATGGAAATTGATTTGCTTGAAAAAGTGAACGATGACATCGTGGGAGGCTTTGTTTTAAAGTTTAAGGATTATAAATACGACACCAGTATCATCAACGAATTGAACAAGTTAAGGGAAGTATTTTCGCATTATCATTACATCAAGAAATTTTAATAAAGAAAAAGATAGACTATGGCAGACATTAAACCAGCTGAAGTTTCAGCCATTCTTCGAAAAGAACTTGCAGGATATGAATCAGAATCTGTACTCGAAGAAGTAGGGTCTATTCTCCAAATCGGAGATGGAATTGCCCGTGTTTACGGCCTATCAAATGTGGAAGCCGGTGAATTGGTTGAGTTCGAAAAAACCGGACTCAAAGGCATTGTGCTTAACCTGGAAGAAGACAACGTGGGTATCGTGTTGCTTGGCGAAACCGAAGACCTGAACGAAGGGGACTCGGTAAAGCGAACACGGCACATTGCTTCGATAAAGGTAGGCGAAGGGCTTCTCGGTCGTGTGGTGAACACGCTGGGTGAACCCATCGACGGCAAAGGGCCTGTGTCGGGAAAAACCTATGAAATGCCTCTGGAACGTAAAGCGCCGGGCGTTATTTACCGTCAGCCGGTGAACGAGCCCTTGCAAACAGGGATAAAAGCCGTGGATGCCATGATTCCGATCGGACGTGGTCAGCGCGAGCTGATTATCGGCGACCGCCAGACAGGTAAAACGGCCATCGCTATCGACACCATCATCAACCAGAAAGAATTTTTTGAAAAAGGAGAACCTGTTTTCTGTATCTATGTGGCCTCAGGGCAAAAAAGCTCAACGGTAGCCAATATTCAACAGATTCTGGAAGACAACGGCGCTATGGCCTACACTACCATCGTGATGGCTTCAGCTTCCGATCCTGCCGCCATGCAGTTCTACGCTCCTTTTGCAGGTGCTGCCATCGGCGAATTTTTCAGAGATACCGGTCGCCCGGCTTTGGTTATTTACGACGACTTGAGTAAACAGGCCGTAGCTTACCGCGAAGTATCACTGCTGCTGCGTCGTCCTCCTGGGCGCGAGGCTTATCCCGGCGATGTGTTTTATCTCCACTCACGCCTGCTCGAAAGGGCTGCAAAAATCATCAATGCCGATGAAATTGCGCAGCAGATGAATGATATTCCCGAAAGCATAAAGGATATTGTAAAAGGTGGTGGATCGCTGACCGCGCTTCCCATTATCGAAACCCAGGCCGGTGACGTAAGTGCCTATATCCCAACCAACGT
>DJVY01000189.1 GCA_002440885.1 Bacteroidales bacterium UBA6244 | reverse complement strand
TAGGAATCGGCGTCAGGCACAGGCAGGGCTGTATATTCGTAGCTTGTGCTGGCACAGGCTTGTGCAGGACCAGTTGGCGAGGCCGGCTGAACCGGAGGAACTATTACCACTATATAATCGGGCATAGACAAGGTACTTACAGTCACTCCGTCGGTTACTTCAAGCGACACATCGTATGTTCCTTGCGTGGCATAGGTCACAATCGGGTTTTCGTCGGTTGAGGTAGCAGGTGTACCGCCTTCAAAAATCCAGTTCCATGAGGTAATGGCTCCTGTCGACAAATCGGTAAAATTGACCGAAGACCCTTCGCAGGTTGTCGGGTCACTCACCACAAAATTGGCATTGGCTACATCGGGTTCCAGATCAGGCAAACCAACTTTGGTGGCATACAACACCACTTTGCTCGCGTCATCCTGAATCCAGGCAATCAGTTCGCAATTGGCAGCAACCCAGGTGTTGTTGTATACAAAAGTCAGGTTTACATCTTGCACATCACCTATACCGGCAAAGGTAACGGCCGTACCATTTTCGTCGGGAGCCATCAGACGCTCAGTAAAATCAATCTCCGACATGCCTTGCCAGCTGTAAGGGATGTCCGATTCGGTAAGTGCAAAGCGCACCTTCAGGTTAGTTCCGGCATAGGCTGACTCTTTGGTTACGCGCACCACGATATCGTAGTTATTGCCCACGTTGTCGCCAAATATTTCTACCGAAAACTCACTCTGTATCGCCATACGCGCAGTAACTTTAGGCAAATAAGTGGTGTACAAACTTTGAGATGAACTGCCACCTACATGTTCATCGTACTCGCCATCAAACTGAGCTGTCGGATAACCTGAAATCCCGTAATAAGAGGTGCGGGCAGCCGCTTCGGGCGTATTAAACGGATCACTGGAGTTGTAGGAATGGTACTCGATTCCGGCTACGGGATCGCCATTATCATACAAATCTTCAAGTGCCATCGCGGCTCCCGGACAATAAGGGCAACCTGTTCCTGTGCCCACTTCAATCAGCACCAGCTCGCGTGCGACCTGGGCAAAAATGCTTACGAAAGCGAAAAGCATTAACGAGAGTAAAAGTGTTTTCTTCATAGAATATTTGGTTTAGAATTCTTTAGGACAAAGCTAACCTGATAATGTGTTTAACAGGAGCATTTTTCGGTTTCGTAAAGGAGTTGAGGGGTGCAAACATCCGTAAATAGCAAAAAACAAACAAGACAAACACAGTGTATACCTCTGTTTTAATGACACTTAAACAGGCCAAACAAACTATTTAAAAACCTTCTTAATAGCAAATTGTAGAGTAATTTGAAAGGTTTAGCAGACTTACATTATGAAAAAACACACTATCCAAATGCCTTGTCAAGACCTGTATCAAGCGTGAATTCATGGCAAATTGAGTCATAAGAATTATCGGATAGTAACAGGTTGAGCTGTTGCATATCGAACAATTAATTACTGAAAGAAACTAATTAACTCCGATGCAATTTATCGGCAGACAGTGGACAACAGGAAGAAACAAAAACCGACAACCTCCGTTTTCTCTCGCAGAACATGAGCTCGGAAAAAAAACAAAAGGCTACCCCTTGCGAGACAGCCTTTTTTTAACTCTATTAGAAATCAAGATCAGAAATCGAGCAACTCCTTCATGGCTGTTTCAATTTTAACGGCATCGGGCAGAATGGCCTTTTCTAAAATGCGGTTAAACCCGACAGGTGTGAAGGTTGCGCCTACACGCCTGACAGGAGCATCCAGCGATTTAAAGGCTTTTTCGGTGATCAGGGCGGCTACTTCGCCACCAAACCCGGCAAAAACCTTGTCCTCATGCACTACCAAAGCGCGACTGGTTTTGGCCACAGAGTTAATGATAGCCTCTTCATCCAGCGGCAGCAGCGACCTCAGGTCAACTACTTCGATGGATTTCCCGGTTTCTTTTTCTATGTTATCAGCCGCCTTTAAACACATCGGAAGGGTGTTTCCATAAGTGAAAACGCTCATGTCTTTCCCCTCTCTTCTCACGCGTGCCTTTCCGAATGGCACTTCAAAATCGTCAGGAACAACAGCTTCCGAAACAGGGTCGTTATACATCGCCTTGGGTTCAAGAAACAGGGTGAGCCCCCGTGATCGCATGGCCGTGCGCAGTAATCCGGCTGCGTCGTCGGCAAAGGAAGGGTACACTACCCGCAAACCAGGGAAGGTAGTAAGGGTTCCTTCGATGGTTTGGCTGTGGTATAAACCGCCACCGATATAGCCCCCTGAGGCCAACCGGATGGTCACATTCGGAGCGAATTTCCCGTTGCTGCGCCAGTAATCGTGCGAGCTATCGACAAGCTGCTCCATGGCAGGCCAGAAATAGTCAGCAAATTCAGCCCCTTCTACTACCACACGGATTTTGTCGTTGTAGCGGGTCATGCCGTTGGCTGTACCGAGTATAAAATCTTCAGCAATAGGGGCATTGAACACACGACCTTCACCAAACTCCTGCTGCATGCCTTTGCTCACGTTAAAAATCCCTCCCTTGTCTTTGTTGGCCATATCCTGTCCAAAAATATAGGTGTCCGGGTTGTGACGGAATTCCGCTTTTAAAGTCTGGTTTAAAGCCTGGATGAGTTTTAGTTTTTCACCTACAGATCCATCGTGGAGTCCTTCGGGGTATTTTTCTGACACATATGGCTCTGGTGAAACAAAGTCGAAAATAGATTTAGGATCGGGATCGGCAGCCGCAAGAGCCACTTTATGGGCAGCACTGATGGCTTTTTTGGTCTCCTTATCTATTCCGTCAAGTTCTTCTTCGGTAAATTTACCTGAATGCAGGAGTTGGATGCGAAAACGGGTCAGCGGGTCGCTCATCTTGACACAATGTCTCTCGTTGTCGTCGCGGTAGAGTTCATGTTTGTCGCTGTTGCTGTGCGAATGAATACGAACACAGTTGGCGTGAACAATCACCGGTTCAGCGTGTTCGGCGGCATGGCGTTTGGCTTCATCCATGGTATTCATCGAGTCGAAGACGTTTTTGCCATCGCAATACATGATGCGCAGGTTGGCAATACCTCTGTAGTTCTCCGCGGCACGGCGGTTGGCGGTCTGGTCCTTTTGCGGAACGGAAATGCCATATTGGTTGTCCTGAAAAACAAAGACTACCGGCAGTTTTTCTTTTGAAGCTCCATTGATGGCCTCAAAAACATAGCCTTCTGAGGTAGAAGATTCACCCTGAGAGCTGATAGCGACTCCTTTCCCCTTATAAATTTTTATGGAACGTGCCACCCCGGCAGCATGTAACGTATGGTTTCCGGTAGCCGAGCTCACGTTTTGAATATTCCATTCAGGTTTTGCAAAATGGTTCGACATATGTCGCCCGCCTGAGCTGGGATCTGCAGCTTTCGAGATACCGTTTAAAATGATCTCTTCGGCTGTCATGCCGGCTGAAATGGCCGTCAGCATATCGCGGTAGTAAGGGAATAAAAAATCTGTTTCCCTGTCAAACACCTGGCCGATGGCCAGCTGGATGCCATCGTGACCGGCATAAGGAGCGTGGTACGACCATCCCAGAGCCTGCTTGAGGTAATTGGGGGCTTTTTCATCGAGCTGCCTGCCCAACGTCATCAGCTGATACCATTTTTTTAAGGTCTCTTTGTCTGTGTTGTCGAGTGTATATTTTCTCTTTTGAGCCATCGCGTAAACTATTTGTAATTGAGGCTGCAAAATTAAGCATTGTTTTTTATTTTTATCAAATCTAAATTATTAAAAAACTTAAATGCCCTGTCTTATATCATTTCTAACGCCAAAAACCGACCACTTAGAGCATAACCTGTTAATTTTTAGGCAAAAAAGAGGAAATCATGTCTTTTTGATTACTATTTTTATTACTTTTGCCGCCGATTACGACAGACGGTATTAGCCGGAAATTTTCGGCATTGAATGATTGCAATTACCTGTTTGTGTGTACTTTTCATTTACAAAGATACTTAATGACCACTTTTAAATCGCTCGGATTGTCGGATGAAATACTCCAATCAATTGAAAAACTGGGCTTCGAGACCCCAACCCCAATCCAGGAAAAAACAATCCCTGTCTTGCTTGAAAACGAAAACGACCTGATCGGGTTGGCTCAAACAGGTACAGGAAAAACAGCCGCGTTTGGACTACCAATTATCCAACATATCGTCACCGAATCAAAAGATACACAGGCGCTTATCCTTAGTCCAACGCGCGAACTTTGCCTTCAGATCACCAAAGACCTGAAATCGTATGCTACCTCATCACAACAGATAAACATTGTGGCTGTGTATGGAGGCGCGAGCGCCGAAACACAAATTGCCGAACTGCGCAGAGGAGCACAAATTGTTGTGGGCACTCCGGGCAGAACCCTTGATCTGATAAACCGCAAAAAGCTGGTGGTGAAAAACATCCGGTTTCTGGTGTTAGACGAAGCCGATGAAATGCTATCGATGGGCTTTAAAGACGAACTCGACGGAATTCTGGAAACCACTCCCAAAACGAGACAGACCTTGCTTTTTTCGGCTACCATGCCGCAGGAAATCGTGCGCATTTCGAAAACCTACATGAACAACCCCATCGAGATTTCGGTAGGTAAACGCAACGAAGGGGCAGCCAACATCGAGCATATTTATTATGAAGTGCACGCCAAAGACAGATATGAAGTACTGAAACGTGTGGCCGACATGAATCCCCGCATCTACGGCATCGTTTTTTGCCGTACACGTCACGAAACCAAGGAGGTGGCCGACAAACTGATGCAGGATGGTTACAACGCCGACGCCCTGCATGGCGATTTAAGTCAGGCACAACGCGATCATGTGATGAACCGCTTCAGATCGGGACATCTGCAACTGCTCGTGGCTACCGACGTGGCAGCCCGCGGACTTGATGTTAACGATCTCAGCCACATCATCAACTACAACCTTCCTGATGAGGATGAAGTGTATATTCACCGCAGTGGACGAACAGGACGGGCCGGAAAGAGCGGCGTGTCGTTGTCAATTTTGCACATGCGCGAAAAACATAAACTGCGTGCCATCGAAAAGAAAATCGGCAAGTCGTTTGTTAAAAAGCAAATACCTACAGGCAAAGAAATCTGTGAGAAGCAACTCTTTAACCTGATTGACAAGGTAGAAACGGTAGAAGTAAACGAATCGCAGATAAATCCCTTTCTGGATGTTATTTTTCAAAAACTTAACTGGCTCGACCGCGAAGAATTGATTAAGCGTTTTGTGTCGGTTGAATTCAATCGCTTCCTGGATTACTACAAAAATGCCCACGACCTCAACCTGTCGGCAGGAAAAGGCGACACCAGTTTCCGCGATGATTTCAAAGGACGAAAAGACAGACGTGACCGCAACGACCGTGAGGATCGAGGCGACCGCGGTGGCAGAAGACGTGATAACCAGGATGATCTTTCCGGAAAACGTGAGCGCAGTCAGGATATCGAGTTTTCAAGGTTTTTTATCAACAAAGGAAGCAAAGACAACCTGAACCCGGCTTCGCTCATTGGATTGATTAATAAATACACCCGTGAACGCAACATTGAGATCGGGAAAATTGAAATCATGAAAAGCTTTTCCTTTTTTGAAGTTGACAAAAAATCAGAACGCCTTATCGTAAGTAGTTTTCAAGAGGCTGAATTCGACAAAACTCCGGTTATGCTCGAGGTAGCCAACCCAAAGAGCGGCAGTGGTTTTCGGGGTGAAAACGAGAAGAAACGCAAGAAAAAGTCAGAATCAAGGTTTAACGACGAAAGACCCAGAGGAGGCGAAAAAACCAAACGAAAAGACTTCAAAAGCAATCCCGACAAAGGCAAAAGAAAGCCAAGGAACTAAAGCTAAATGAGCCCTTTTAGATCACCATCGACCGGCTCACCCGTTTTGAACAGGAACCTTACACATCTACGTTAAAATCACGCAGGGCTTCGTTCAGCGAGGTTTTCATGTCGGTGGAGGCTTTACGCTTTCCAATAATCAACGCACAACTTACCTGATACACTCCGGCTGCAAAAGTTTTGGGGAAAGTACCGGGAATAACCACCGATCCGGGTGGCACATAGCCCTTGTATTCAATAGCTTCAGGGCTGCTTACGTCGATTATCCGGGTGGATTGTGTGAGGACGACATTTGCACCCAAAACTGCGGCCTTGCCTATCCTCACGCCTTCAACTACGATGCAGCGCGAGCCAATAAAACAATTGTCTTCAATAATCACAGGAGCAGCCTGCACGGGCTCGAGAACGCCCCCGATGCCGACTCCGCCGCTCAAATGCACCTCACGGCCTATTTGGGCGCATGAGCCTACAGTAGCCCAGGTGTCGACCATCGTGTTTTGGCCAATGAAAGCGCCAATGTTAACGTACGATGGCATCATGACCACACCTTTATCGAGGAATGAACCATATCGGGCGATGGCATGAGGCACAACGCGCACCTGCTGTCCGGCAAAGTCATGCTTTAATGGAATTTTGTCGTGAAACTCAAACATGCCCACTTCGGTAGTTTCCATTTTCCGGATGGGGAAGTATAAAATAACCGCCTTTTTCACCCAGTCGTTTACGGTCCAGCCGCCGTTTTCAGGCTCTGCCACACGCAGCTTACCCTTGTCGAGCGCTTCTACAACAGCTTCAATCGCCTCAATGGTAGTGGTTTCTGTTAGCAGACTTCTGTCATCCCAGGCCGCCTCGACAATTGTTTTTAATGCTTCCATCTTATCACTTTTGCTGCGAAAATACTGATTTTAGGCAAGTGAAAAAATTGTAATTTTGCCGCGATATTACTATGGGAAGAATTTTAGCTATCGATTATGGTCAAAAACGCGCAGGTATTGCCGTTACCGACCCCTTACAACTGGTTGCCAATGGGCTGACTACAGTGCATGTAAAGGATATCTGGAGCTTTTTATCGACATACATTACCACCGAGTCGGTAGACTGTATCGTGGTGGGTGAGCCCAGAACCATGCAAAACCAGCCTTCAGATGCCGCCCGTTTTATCGATCCATTCGTGGTGAAGTTAAAAAAAACCTTCCCCGACATGAAAATAGTCAGAGTGGATGAGCGTTTTACCAGCAAAATGGCACACGACACCATGCTTTCGGCAGGATTATCAAAAACACAACGCCGGAACAAGGAACTCGTCGATACCATCAGTGCTACCCTCATCCTGCAATCGTACATGAATACTACCATCCATTAAAAGAAAAAAAACTCATGATATTACCAGTTACTGCCTACGGACATCCCACGCTAAAGATTGTGGGAGAGGATATTGACGCCAACTATCCCGATCTGGAAAAACTCATCGACGACATGTTCGAAACCATGGAAGTGGCCGATGGCGTTGGGCTTGCCGCACATCAGATAAACAAAGCCATCCGACTGTTCGTCATCGATACCACCTTGCTTAAGCTCGAGAACAGCCCCTATACCGATCAACGCCATACCTTTATTAACGCGCGCATATCGCACGAAGAAGGGGAAGAATGGGGCTACGAAGAAGGCTGCCTCAGCGTTCCGGGCATTCATGAAATGGTAAAACGCAAACCAGTTATCACCATCAGCTATTACGACCGGGAATGGAATTATCATGAAAATGTAAAAATCGATGGCATGTTGGCACGCGTTATCCAACACGAATACGATCACATCGAAGGCAAACTTTTTGTCGAACGCCTGCCAAATATACGCCGGGTGTTGCTTAAAGGTAAGCTCCGCGACATCAGCATGGGAAAAACTGAAGCCAGTTACAGGATGCTTTTCCCCAAAAAAACCACCAAGAAAAAAGCCTGACTACCAAAAACCTGAGATAGTAAATGTGTTCACCCATAAATAAATAGAAAAATGAAAAACTACGTCTTGATTTTGATACTGGCCCTGATTACAGCTTCATGCGGGCATAACAAAGAAAACCAGGAAGCTAAAACCACCGAGGAAAGCATTCAGGAACTCGAAAAGGCTTTGTTCGACACAGAATCGCTTACCTTAGACCGGAAGAAAGCGAATGAGCTGTCGTATTTATATGAAAAATGGGCACACGAAAACGCGCAGCATGCGGAAGCACCGGCACATTTGCTAAAAGCCGCCGACTTATCGATGAACCTGAACAACCCGCGTCGCAGCATCGGGATTTATGACCAAATCCTAAAGAACTACCCCGATTCCAAACAAGCTTCCTCTGCCCTGTTTTTAATGGCCTTTGTTTACGACGACCAGCTGAAAGACTACGTGAATGCAGGGAAATACTACACCGAGTTTCTGGCTAAATATCCTGAAAGCCCGTTTGCCAATGATGCCGCTGCTTCATTGAAAAACCTGGGCAAAACACCGGAAGAACTGGTGAAGGAATTTGAATTAAACCAATCCAACCAGAGCGAATAGTTGTCCGAAGACAAATAGTCGCACACCATCTTTCTACACGACAGCCAGGTAAAGGGGTAAGTGCATTTTAAGCAAAGGGTTATATTTTTCAATGCTTCCCACGAACCTTGAAAAAACATGTCATTCGGGTAAACAGGCTTCCAATAAGTCTCTGTGGCGAGCGGAGCACATAGTATGATAGCAAACCACAAGGAAAAGAATATTTCCTTTTTGTTAATTCCATTTTTTTATAAATAATTATTACTTTTACCTCTTATTAGTAGGTTGTTTTACATTTTGATAAACAAGATAGTTCCCTTATTAATAACATAAACAAAGTAAGATGAAAACAAATGCAATTACCCTTCCCTCCAACAAAAAATGGCATCTAACCGAAAAACAAGTGCGTGATCACATTATGCACATCATGAAGTTATGCTTAACGCTGATGCTCGCATTATTCAGTATTTATGGTTATACGCAATCAGAGTTTCTTGCTGAAAGCAACCAAAACCGGGCATACTACGACTCGCTTGTGGTTATACTTGGCTCAGATAGCATGCAAGGCACGGGTTACACACAATTTCAACGCAGATACCGGTATTGGGCACCAAAATTAAATCCGAATTTTGATTATGCTGATTACCAAATGGATTTATTGAGCTACTGCAATAACTACAGAAAAACAGAGCTGGAGAACACTCCGACATGGCGTTTTATCGGGCCAAATGATGTACCGGTGAATGGAACCGCAGCAAGGGGCACCGGCCAAATTCATTACATTTATAAAGATCCGCACGACAATACAGGTAAAACAGTTTTCGCCTGCTCGCCCGTGGGCGGTTTATTCAGAAGCACAAACGATGGTAATACATGGGAAAATGCAGGGACAGACAAGGGATTACCCAGGTCAGGAGTCTCCAGCATACTAATTGATAGCCGATCGAATTCAACCTGGTACGTGAGTACCGGAAACGGTGAGGGATTTTCAGGTGAGAAAGCATGGCAAACGACTATTGGCGTTTACAGAACCAATGACAATGGAGAAAATTGGAAATTTATAGGTTTAGACAGAACAATACAAGGGTTTCCAATTTTCCACATGCGAAAAATTATTGAAATACCCAACAACACAGATAGCACCCACCTTGTTGTTACTACAACAGCTGGGCTCTACTACTCAAGAAATGCGAACAGCGAAACCCCCACCTGGGACTCGCTTAAAATGGGTGAGTTTTATGATGTAGTCCAGGATGTTAACAACCCTGATATCTTGTATGCATCGGGATCGAATAACACAGGCATTTATCAGTTTAACCTTGTCACAAACGCATACTCCAAAATATTTGATATTGATACCATAACTTTTCCGTATGACACAATGGAAGTCATAAATCCGGCATTAAGAAGAATATCGCTGAAAATACCTCAGGTAAACTCCAATTTTTTATTCGCGGTTGTCTCCATGCGCGACTATGATTATACGGCCATCTACCGCTACAATACTAATACTGGGATCTGGCACAGATTTTTTACCCAGGCCAACTTCAATGGGTATGGAAGAAAATTGGGATGGGCAATTAGGCCAGATACCATTGGGAAGCTTCAGATTTTAGGCCGTAATGTTGAACAATTATTTCGGTTTAGCAACGGACTCACTAACGACTCAAGTGCATTGCTGAAAAAGATCAATCATGATGGCGATATCCAGCCGCACCATGACACACATTATTTGTGGGTTGAGGACAACAATCAGACCATTTGGGCAGGAACTGACGGAGGAGTCTATAAAGGTGGGTTTCTTAACGACACCACCATTGTTTGGGAATCAAAAAATTACGGGCTTGGAGTTGCCACCATTGAGTATATTGATGCAAGCGAAACCGACAAATTTGTAACCAGCGGGCAGTTTGATTGTGGAAGCAACACATACAGGAGTGAAAACGGAATAGAATGGACTGTCGAGGAGCAATCGCATGGTGATGGATATCAGAACATTATCCGAAACGACAATTTTTATTACCTTAGTGCACACGAAGGAATGGTGCATAAATATTACCAAAATAATGAGGATAATATTTTCATGGGAAGCTATACATCATGCGATACTGCCATAAAATATCCTGTTAGTTACGCGAACTTCGACACCTATTATGTTAATGCAGATGATAATTTATATGCAGCAGGGACAAAAGAAGTGTTAAAATATTCTGATACTACATGGTATAAATGGTCCAAACTGGAAGAACAAATCGGATGTGGCATATCAGGCACATGGAGGGTGGCAGCAAAGAAAAAAAGCAACGGCGTTCACCAAATTTACGCCAGTGCCCGACAGGAAGACTCTTTATATCATTATATATATAAATCAATTGATGGAGGTGGCCCACAGGTTTCAAAGTGGGTCAAGGTAGCCAACACCCCTAATAGCGGTTGGATTTCTGATATCGCTATCACTGCAAACACCGATTCTATTGTTGTGTCCATCAGAAACCAATTGTTTTGTGCTAATACAACAAACCCGGGTAATCCGGTTTGGTATAATATCACCCACGATTTACAGGCAGGAAGTATTAGTAAAATATTTATTGAGTCGGGAATTCCCGGAAGAATATGGCTGGCCACCGAGCATGGGGTTTTTTACAAGAACAACGGCACTACCACTTGGGTTGACTACACCAATAACCTGCCCAATTGCGAAGTAAAAGCCGTAAAAGCGGTAAATAAAAAAGTGTACGTTGGCACCTATGGCCGTGGGGTTTGGTATGCTTCTACGCCTGAGTGTGGAAATGTAGCTGGGGCACACTATACGACCCCGGGCGAATCTGTTAACCTCACCTCCACAAACACCTATTACGGAAACGTTATTGTTCCAACCGGCAATACCTACACCATTTACGGCACCTTAAAAATGGCCGCCGATTGTAAAATAATTGTTGAACCAGGAGCCAAGCTCATTGTTGATGGTGGAACCATTACCAATGCCTGTCCTGATTTGTGGGATGGAATTGAGGTTTGGGGAAACTCAAACGCCGTGCAGGATACAATAAATCAAGGGTGGGTTATCCTAAAAAACCATGCTACCATACAATACGCCAAACAAGGCATTACCGCGGGCAAACTCGGGTATGCCATCGTTGACCTGAATTTTACCGGAGGTGTAATTCAAGCCGATGATGCCCAATTTAAAAACAACACCACCTCAATTGCCTTACTACCCTACCCACACGTGGAATACAGGTTTGCCCTGGTTGACAATAAAAGCTATTTTAAAAACTGTACGTTTACCTACGACAGTACCTATTACTTTTTTAACGACAGACCCACAGCACACGTTCAGTTAACCGATGTAAAGGGAGTACTGTTTGAAGGCAATGTGTTTGAAAACACCGTGTCGCCATCGTTTGCCGCTGGTGACAAAAGGGGCACAGGCATTGCCGCCTCTCAATCGGGGTTTAAGGTAGTGAACCTGACAGGTGAAAAACGCAATACCTTTAACAACCTGAATTATGGTATTAGTTCCTATGATATTTTCCTGAGCAACAAGCCCGTCATCATCGATCAGGCCGATTTTAACAAAAACCGCACCGGGTGCTATATGGGTGCCTCCACCTTTGTAAGTGTGACCAATTGCGTGTTTAACGCCAGTTTATTTTATGAAGCCTTACCCGGCGATATTTATTCAGGCCTTTATTTGGACAATTGCACCGGGTATCAGGTAGAAGAAAATACCTTCTCATCCAATTATAATCCGGGTTGGGCTTATGGTTATAAATCCGTTGGTTTGGTAGTAAACAATTCAGGGCCGGAGGATAATTTTATCTACAAAAATAATTTCCATAACTTGCTGTTTGCCACCCTGGCCCAAAACCACAACCGCAGCTACAACACACAAGGAACGGGTCTGCAATACAAGTGCAATGTATTTGAGAATAACTACCAGGATATTTCAGTTACCTGGGATGGACCGCCTAGTGAGCTAAATGGGATTGCTTTAAATCAGGGAAGTAAGGCCAGTGAAATTACTGCACCGGCAGGTAATTTTTTTAGTCAAAAGGGCACATGGAGTTATAGTGATTTTGATAATCAGGGAGAAAATATTTGGTATCATTTACCTAGCTGGCAAGTGGTCATGCAAAATTACCGTAAACTACGACCACAGTACTATAGCGATAATACAATTACATTGATATACAATGATTCAATTGAGCTTTGGAATGTGATAAATGGTTGTTCTTCAAATCTGGTGGGTAAAACAAAATCAGAATTATTATCATTGATTGTAAACAATGAGTTAAATAGGACAATATATGCTGATTCACTTGGCTCAATGGTTGACCAAGGCAATACTACGGGACTAAACCTCGATGTAATCACCAGTGTACCCCCGGAAACAATGATACTTAGGGATCAACTACTTTCGGCATCACCCTATTTAAGTGATACGGTTATGGTAAGTGCTGCTGAAAAAGAGGACGTGTTACCCAACTCTATTATTACCGAAGTACTTGCTGCCAATCCTCAATCGGTTAGAGTTGAGAATGTACTCAACACCTTGGATGCGCGCCTCAATCCACCGAGTGAAAACGAAATGGCAAGCCTCCATGCCAATGATACGATTATGGGTGCCAAGGAAATACTGGAGTCAAAACAGGCCTATTACGCTTCAAACATGCAGGAGGCGATTAACGGACTTTCAAGGTTGTACATGAGCGATAGTTTACTTATTGACATAAACGACAGCATCAAGGTAGCTCTATCTGTCATTAATTCGCCGGATTCGTATTATAAACAAGCTTTCTGCAATTATAATTCGGGTGACAGTACAGAGGTGCTAAATATGCTTGTGCAAATTCCGTATAGCTTCGAGTTATCCACCTACCAAACTGAAATACACAGCGGATATGAAAGTTATTTCGATTTATTATTGGAATTGAGTTCACAGGGTAAAAGACCAACAGAAGTTGATAGCACACAAAAAAGTCAGCTCTATTCCATCATGCAAAACACCAATGAGATATTACAGGCCTATTGCCGCAACATGCTTATCGTTACCGATGGGTTAACTTATAACGAGCCTTATATATTTCCTGATACTGCATCAACTAAATCCACTCAGGTAAAGAAGCCTGATTTTGGAGATTTATTTTTTACATCTTCTGATTTTCTCAGGCTCTACCCAAATCCTGCAAGTGATTATATTACCATTGAGTATCAATTACCCTATGAATCTAAAGAGGGTACTATTGAAATTATTACTTTAAACGGTCAAAAGATTGAAGTAATTCCTTTAAGCAATAATTGGGATCAGAAAACAATCGACCTGCGCAAATACAATAGCGGTTCTTATGTTATTCGTTTATGGACAGGCAGGAAGGTGTTGGAAAGCGAGAAATTTATAAAATATTAAAGATATGAAACGTATATTTTTATCAATATTTTTATCAATATTTTCATTTTATGCTTTTTCTCAGGTAAGGTGGGAGGAAATCATTAGCGATGAAAATAACGACTTGGCCCCATTTCATACAGTTAGAACGTATGATAACGGACAAATATTTCATGCTAAATTAAATTGGTTAGAGAATATTATAATAAAAACAGATGTAAATGGCCAGGAGTTGTGGAGAAAACATGAGATTTTTAACAATGCACAATCGACATATGGCATTAAGCAAAATTCAAATGGCGAGATAATAGTTTATGGAACAATGAATAATCATGCCTTTATAAATTATTTTGATGCTTGTTATAATTTATTGTGGTGCAGCGAATTTTTAGATGATGAGAATTTTTCAAAAATTGAATTTAATGATGCCATATTTCTTAGCAATGGTAACATTATTGCACTAACTTGGCTCAGAGGGTTTGATAACGGTTATGATGTGGGTCTAACCTCATTTGATAATAACGGAAACCTGATGTGGTTTAATAATTTTCTGCTAAGGGAAAAATATCCCTTGCTTAGCAAAAATATTTTACCAGTTGCTCTGAGTTTATTTAATGACTTTCTTATCATATCTGGAGACTGTTATTATGCAAATCCTGAAAACCCTACTTTTTTTATACTTAGACCTATGTTTATTAAAACAACCGACAATTTTGAAGTGGATTGGTTTCTCCCTTATGGTTTGAATGATACGATCGTTGGTAGTGCGGTGGGTACAGTAACATTTAATGGTAATGAATTTGGCGGGTATGGTTCTTACTTCAAACCTAATACAAACATTCTGAATTCCATATTAATGAATTTTGATATAGATGGTAATGAAACTGATTACTTTGTTGTTGAAAATTCTAACATTGGTTCAAATATAAATGATAACTTTTTAAATATGATGATCCAAAGGGATGACACATCATTCATGGCTTCTGCCACATTCGGAGAATATCCCATTGAAAATCCTAAAGGTGAATGGATAATGGATTCGGTGGGAAAAATTTATAATCCTCAAAATCACCCGAATACATATTATGGATACAATACATTAAGTAAGACTTCAAATGATAAGTTTTATGTCTCGTATAATTATTACTCAGGCAATTTCAGTATCATTCTTTTTAAATTTAATAATGATTTAAGCAGCGCATTAATTGATAATGAAATAATTGAATATGACAGCCTGTGCAACAATCTTCCCATTGTTTCTGATACGATCCACATAAATAACTGCAAAATTGTTACTGATATAAGCGAAATGCCATCCCCTCAGGAATACTATTCGTTTATAAGAACAATCCCCCTCCACATTTCGCCCAACCCTGCAACGGGAATCCTCAGGTTTGAAATGGAGAATACGGTATATCACAAAAACATTGTTTTACAGGTATTTGACATCAATGGCAACCGGGTTTTTGAGCAAAGCCTTGCCTCTGGTCAGTCTGCAATATCCACCTCTGTTGCCGCATGGCCCGACGGACTATATATTGCAGTGGT
>DJVY01000205.1 GCA_002440885.1 Bacteroidales bacterium UBA6244 | reverse complement strand
TGTAAGCATCAATTGACCTTCCTAAAAACCCACCATACATGGTAGCGGCATACAAGAATGGCGATTCCGGACTCTGGTTGAGTTCGTTTAGTCTGGCATTCAGCATGTTGATATACAGGCTGGTGGTTAAATCGTCTTTATAATCGTTGATGGTGACGGTATTTTTTTTCGGATGTTTATAGAACAGCATCACCATGTTGGAAGTCGCTTCTTTGTCGGTAGCGATGGCGATAAGTGGTTCTTTGTTGCCTGGAATATCGTAAACAGTCCGTTCGCGCAGACTTTCCGGGTTTTTCATTCCGCTAAATTCATCGATGATACGTTTTTCAGCAAAGGCGGGATCGATATCGCCAACCACTACCACCGCCATTAGGTTTGGTCGATACCAATCGCGGTAGAACCTTCTCAGGGCATCATGTTCGCAGGAGTCGACCACGCTCATTTTTCCAATTGGAATACGGTCAGCGTAGCGTGAATTGTTAAAAATAACAGGGAAAGCCTCTTTCATCATGCGGTCGTTAGCGCCAAGTCCGAGTCTCCATTCTTCGTGGATCACTCCTCTTTCCTTGTCAATTTCTTCTCCTTCCAGACTCAGGTTTTGTGCCCAGTCGTGCAAAATCATGAAGGCGGTGTCGATAAGTCCGTCCCGGTCGGCTGGAATTTGAAACATATACACGGTTTCATCGAAACTGGTGTAGGCATTCAGGTCAGCACCAAAATCCACTCCGGACGATTCCAGAAAGTTTACCAGATCGTTTTCACTAAAATGGCTTGTTCCGTTAAAAGCCATGTGTTCCAGGAAGTGAGCCAGACCTTGTTGGTCGTCGTCTTCCAGTATACTCCCAGCGTTCACCACCAACCTGAATTCGACCCGGTTTTCCGGTTTTTTGTTTTCACGCACATAATACCGAAGTCCGTTGTCGAGCGTTCCGGTAATTACC
Source organism: Bacteroidales bacterium UBA6244 (assembly GCA_002440885.1). Classification (GTDB taxonomy): domain Bacteria; phylum Bacteroidota; class Bacteroidia; order Bacteroidales; family F082; genus UBA6244. Next base: position 13,876 of record DJVY01000205.1, on the reverse strand, counting down.
TGGCTGTCGGTAGGCAATTTGTGGTCGCCAGCGCTTTGCGCCCATAACAGGCTATCGCTTGATACAAAGGCCAAAAGCAGAAATATGGCCACTAAGAATTTTGATTTCATCTTTTTTGTTTTATGAGATTTTGAGCTTGTAAAACTAAACATTCCTTTCAAATCGGCCAATTAATTTTTTCGAAAAGCTAAACGAGATTTTGGAGGTTGACGTTTAAAAATCTCCTATTTTTGTTTGCATCAAATCAAAAGAAAAAAAACATGAAAATTAATCGTTACGTTGACATTTCGACCATCGACAGAGAAGCTAAAAAAGATTACATCGACAGACACTCCCCATTTGTTCATTGCGCTGCTGAAGCCACTGCAGGCGAGCCTTTTGAGGTAAGTGTGAAGCTCGGAAACGAGTACCCGCACCCCGATGATTTTGATCACTACATCGCTTACGTGCAGTTATGGAACGGAGAGGTAATGTTGGGACAGGCTTCTTTTGCTCCAGGTACCTTAGCCAACAAACCAGGCCATGTGCAGGTTGATTTCCATATCGTTCCAGTAAAAAATTTAAAACTTACGGCCATGGCCTATTGCACCAAACACGGCTTGTGGCAGTCGGATGAGGTATTGGTGGAGGTGAAATAGTACTTTATTCAGACTTACTTTTATCAAAGTTCTCGTCCGCGTTTCATGCCTAAGGCAGACAAGTGTAACGTGGATGCCATTATCATTAGGCAACCAACCATCCGTAATTGTGCAACCATCCGCGTTACAAACGCGGACGAGACGGGTTTACTACCCTCCATTTTTCAACACCATCAATAATAGCGTAAACAATGCTCATCTTAATAAAAATCGTTATATTTGCCAAAATATCAGTAGTATGACTACCTATAACGAGACAAAATTAAAGACTTTGCTAAACAGCATAAAACCCGGAACAATTGTGCTGGCTTCATGGCTCGAAGAAATCGGGATATCACGAAACTTGCAAAAACATTACATAAAAAGTGGTTGGCTCGAATCTGTAGGAAGGGGTGCTTTTAAACGTCCCGGAGATCAAATTCAATGGCAGGGTGGATTATATTCAATCCAACATCAGTCCAATATCAATGTTCATGCCGGGGCATTAACAGCTTTGGCACTGCGTGGGCTGAACCATTACTTCCGGTTACAGGAGGAAACAATATTTTTATTTACATCCAGAAAAACTAGCTTACCAAAATGGTTCCTTACCCATAACTGGGAAAACCAAATACACCAAAATCAAACGACCTTTTTGCCAATCGGTCTTGGTATCGAAGAGCATGAAGAAAAGAACTTCTCCATACAAATATCATCCCCTGAACGGGCCATGCTTGAATGTCTGTATCTGACTCCCGATACGCTTGATTTAGTCGAATGCTTTCATTTAATGGAGGGTCTGGTCAACTTAAGACCACAACTTGTGCAGCAGTTATTACAACAATGCAACTCAATAAAAGTAAAAAGATTATTCCTCTACCTGAGCGAAAAAGCAAACCATAGTTGGCTGCAATTTGTTAATCCTCAGGTAATAGACATTGGAAATGGTAACAGAAGCTTAAGCAGGGGAGGAACCTATATTTCAAAATATCAAATTACAATACCAAACGAATTAGCTGTATTATGATTCTTCAAAAGTACCGGGCTCAAGTTGATTTGCTCTTACAAATGTTACCCTACGTTGCAAAAGAACAAGATTTTGCTTTAAAGGGAGGAACTGCAATTAACCTGTTCGTGCGCGATTTACCACGATTATCTGTAGATATTGATCTTACTTTTCTGCCTTTTTATGACAGAGATAGCGCCCTTTTAAACATACAGAATGCCCTTGGTAGGATTAAAACGAGTATAGAGCGAACAATAGCCGGAATAAATATTATTACAGTTACACTTAATCATGATACGGATGTAAAGTTAAACTGTCAATATAAAAATGCGCAAATTAAAATTGAAGTGAACACCGTAACACGTGGTCATTTTTTACCCACACGATTAATGCAGATTAGTGACCAGGTACAAAACGAGTTCAAAAAATTTGCAGCCATCCGTGTGGTTTCTAATGGTGAATTGTATGGAGGTAAAATATGTGCTGCGTTAGACCGGCAACACCCCCGTGATTTATTTGACGTCAGACTATTGCTTGACAATGAAGGTTTTGATGATGAAATCCGCTTGGGATTATTGGTGAGCCTTCTGAGTCACTACAAACCAATTCACGAATTAATAAACCCGATTCAAAAAGATCAAAAATCTGCATTTGAAACTCAATTTGCCGGAATGTCTCAGATTCCTTTTAGTTATACTGACTACGAAAATACAAGAGATTATCTGTTTAGTATGGTCAAAAACTGCTTCACAAAAGACGAAAGAAATCTACTCTATGGTTTTGAAAAAGGTGATCCGGATTGGACATTATTACCATACGAATCGATTAAAACACTGCCCGCAGTTGCATGGAAACAATTTAATATCAATAATTTAATTAAAACTAACCCGGTAAAACACAGGCAGTACTTGCTGCTATTAGAAAAACTTCTATTTTAGTAAGTAGCGAAAAAGATCCTTCGCACGGCTCAGGATGACAGAACCACACCTTTTTGTCATCCTGAGCCGCCTGAGGCGGAGAAGGATCTCTATTTGTTTGGTAGTGAGTGGATTGGTGGTGGGAGGTGGAACCAACCATCCGTAATTATGCAACCATCCGCGTTACAAACGCGGACGAGACGAGGTAAGGAGCGAAAGAGATCCTTCGCACGGCTCAGGATGACAGAACCACACCTTTTTGTCATCCTGAGCCGACTGAGGCGGAGAAGGATCTCTATTTGTTTGTTAGTGAGTGGATTGGTGATGGGAGGTGGAACCAACAATCCGTAATTATGCAACCATCCGCGTTACAAACGCGGACGAGACGAGGTGGATTGGTGGTGGGTTTTTGTCCTTCCGACCGACGATAGAAGCGGAGGAAACTGTTTGCGCAGCGGAGTGACGAGTTTGAAGCTCTTCCAAAATTAAGACAAACTGCGATAAAATTATTTATTGATGCTTTAAAGAATAATGTTTATTTCATTTTACTATTTGGATCAACTGCAAAAAATACATTTAAACCAAGCTCTGATATTGACTTTTTAATAATAACTAAAAATGAATTATCTACAAAAAAAGTTGAAGATGAAGTTGAAGCTTTAACGGGACTGAGAGTTAGTTCTTTTAAAATTAATTTTTCGGATTTTTTGCGAGAACTACGACTAAAAGAAGATAAAGTCATTCAATCAGCATTAATCTCAGGATACCCAGTATACAATAGTTTGGGTTTTTATGAGCTTGTCTATGAACGAATATACTCTTTTGAAACTAATTAATGAAAAGGACTTATTAAATAAAAAAATCAGTAGTTTTCTAAAAAAGAAAATATTAGTTAAACAAAATATGGATGTGGAGGAAATTAGAGGGCATATACAAAAATCTGATCATAACTTAAGATTTATAGCAGAGAATTTTAAATTAGGTTTTTATGATTGGGTAATAACGGGTTGTTATTATGCCTGTTATCACTGCGCTTTAGCTTTAATTCTATCAAAAGCTTATTCTTCAAAAAATCATTTAGCAACACTTTGCATTTTAATAAGTGAATTTTATGCATCTGAATTAAATGAAATTGATATACAGTTTTTATCTGATTTATTAAATTATCAAGATATTTTATTTTATGTAGAATCAAAAAATGAAAGAGAAAAAGCAAGTTATTCAAGTAAATTATCATTTAAAAAAGCAGATGTTGAACAATTAAAAATAAAAACAATACTTTTTGTTAATAAAATAAAAAATATACTTGATAAATAATAATATTATTCTTTTATCTTAATTACTTTGAATTATAATTAAACTCTACATCGCCATGCAAACTAGTAGATGTATTATTTGATTGCATGGATTTGCTACTTGGCATTTCTTCAACAATTTTGTTTAAATCAATCCAAGTTTTATTTTCTTGATAAACTGAGTTCCAGTAAGGTCTTTCAACAAACCTGGCAATATCTTTGTCTTCTTGAGTGTAATTCTGGACAGGTGTTTCCATAACGCTTTCTACGCCTACCCAAGCAACTTCACTAAATCCTAAAGCTCGCTTAATCTCATGAACAAATCTAATATAAGATCCATTTCCCATGGTTGTATTTGCATAAATAACTGGGTATAATATTCCTCCAATTGGTGTATTAATTCCTTCTTCATTTGTGTTTGTGTTGTACGTTCCATATTCTATATTTATTCCTGTATTATTTAATGGCGTGAAACTTTCTGCAAAGATATAAACATTATTCTCATCAGACTGCAAATTTGCAAAATATGTTCTATTATTGTTTTTCATAACTTCAGGGACTGAATTTCCTTGATAAAACCAAATTGTATCTTGATTAGTTCCGTTAAGTGTTTGATCCCTAATGTGATTTGCTGAAGAACTCGCAAGTTTTAAAGGAAGAACGGCTCCGAAGTTTGAGTTAACACTATCGGCAGGATTATCTATCGAGCTAGGAGTTGTATAATTAGTACCTGCAAAAGAATAACGACCGGGAATTCCGCCAACATCAAAAGTGATTTCTTCACCTAAAGGCAAACCGTTAATAACAAAATGACCGTTTGCATCTGAAGTTGCGTTATACTGTGCGCCTGTACTATTAACTGTAGCTCTAACTTGAGCATTAGGTAAGGCAAGGTTAGTATTTTCTAACTTCCAAACATATCCTTCAAGATCTTGATTATCAATTGGTTGTGGCGCACTTGATGTCATTGGAAAAGCTATAAATTCATTATTTCCGTCTTCTAAACTTATTAATGTGCTGTCTGTGAAAAAGTCTGGATGTTCCCATTTTGCCCAGTATGTGGCAGTATATATTTGTGTTTCTTTAAATGTTGAATTTGTTTTGTTTATTGGTTTTGCTGATGGTCCTTTTAGTGGAACATTTTGTTTTAAAAATTTTCCACCAAGATTAACGCCACTTTCTGTTCTGATGTTGTAAATATAAATTCCTGCAGCCATATCATTAAATTGTAAGTATTCATGATCTGTGTTAAAGTCTTGTTTTTTCATAAGTTGTCCACTTATATTATATACTTCAATAGTCCCTTTCTCTATTTTTGGGAAGAATGCATTTATTTCACTACCGAATGTTGGAAGAACTTGAATCTCTTTTTCAATAATATCTTTAATTCCTGTTGTTGAGTCTATGTAAACTGGGAGGTTGAATGGTGCTCCTCCATTATTGTCTGTTATGTATGTCCAAGTATTATTTGGCGTAACCATTGCCATGTTTTCAGGGCGTAAGGTTAGGGTTACATCTGAGACTACAAAATTAGTTTCTACATCATATGTTGTGAATATTCCAGTGCCCCAGAGAGTATCTCCTTGAGGATTATAGTTCTGAGCTTGAATTGGGTTAAAAGAAAGAGCAGTTCCAAGCGTAACTAGTGCGATTGCGGTGTTTATAGGTGTTATAACTGTCTTTGCAGCTTTTTTTGCATAGTGACCAATTTTGTTCATCGTATTTAAAGCGGAGGTTTGAAATCTCCGACTGCCCGAGCGTAAAAAATTCGTACGGTTTGGTGTTGGTCGGTCATGACCGATTGTTGGTATAGTGTTCATATTCAAAGGTTTAAGTATTATATTTGATATACTAAAGCAAGTCTACTAACTGTTTTCTGTGGTGTGATAACAAATAAATTCCGGGTAAAGTTATAAAAAAAGCCAAATGTTTGTAAACATAGTATGCATAAATTGTTCTGCAAGCATAAAGAAAATTATTACTTTGGTTAAAATCGTATATTTGCACTTAAAATTACTGTAATCATGGCATCGCAAATACTAAATATTTCAATTGGCAAACTAGTTGAATCACCCTATCAGGGCAGGCTTCTGGGTAAGGAGCATTATACAAATGTATATACAAAAAAACTACTCGACGAATTAGCTGAAAGCATAAGCAATACAGGCTTAATGCAGCCAATTACCGTAAGGGCAATTGACGACAAATACGAAATTATCGACGGTCATCGCAGAGTAGCGGCATACAAACTACTTGAAAAGGGTAATATACCGGCCATAATAAAAGAAGGAACCGAGCGGGAAATACAAACAATGTCGCTTGTTGCCAATATCCAACGTAGCGATTTGTCGAGTTTAGAACGTGCCCTTGCGTTTGAAAAAATACTTAAAAGTGGTGTGTTTGAAAGCAAAAAGGAACTTTCGAAAGCCATTGGAAAAGACGAAACATATGTAGGCGACATCATGAATCTGCTAAAGATGGATAAGCGCATTATTGCCGATTTGGCCGAAAATAATACCCTTAATGATGTGCGTATTTTACGTATGATACGCAATACACATAAGGTTGATAAAGATGGGATTTCAGATAAACAGCATTCGCTGTATTTAAAATGTGCTAAGGATAAATTATCCCGTGCGCAAATAAGTAAACTCATTAAAACAGAAAACAAACCGGATGAAATGCCCAAATTTTCATTAAGCTATAACAACAAAGGTTTTTATGTAAAATTCAACAACATGTTGCCCGCAGGTAAAAAAGAAAAAGTTCTTTCGTTACTTGAGCAAAAAGTGAACGATATACTTAGTGAAATAGAGGAAAAATAATAGAACGAAATGGCTTTTTTAAGCCATACCCGGTGGGTTCGGGTTTTTGTTAACATCAAATCAAAAGAAAAAAAACATGAAAATTAATCGTTACGTTGAAATTTCGACCATCGACAGAGAAGCTAAAAAAGATTACATCGACAGACACTCCCCATTTGTTCATTGCGCTGCTGAAGCCACTGTAGGCGAGCCTTTTGAGGTAAGTGTGAAGCTCGGAAACGAGTACCCACACCCCGATGATTTTGATCACTACATCGCTTACGTGCAGTTATGGAACGGTGAGGTAATGTTGGGACAGGCTTCTTTTGCTCCAGGTACCTTAGCCAACAAACCAGGCCATGTGCAGGTTGATTTCCATATCGTTCCAGTAAAAAATTTAAAACTTACGGCCATGGCCTATTGCACCAAACACGGCTTGTGGCAGTCGGATGAGGTATTGGTTGAGGTGAAATAGCCTTCGACTTATTGCACACATTTTCCTGCAGAGACCAGGTAAAATGAATGGGTCTGTGGTCAATAAGCTTAATAACCTTAACAAGAGTTAAATAGGCTATTGCCGTAAATAATTTTTGTTTTGGCGTTACGTTAACATTATAGCAAATTTAGAAGAATTTGTTTTCCGGAAACGCACCAGTTAGATAAAGAAAAGGACCACCATGAAAGAAAAGATTCACGAATGTATTGATCATCCTGATCGTTTAGAGCAGCTCTATCAATCAGATAAAAAGGGGTTTACCATCGCTTTTTTAGATTTGTATCCTGAAATCGCCCGGCACGATGTTGCCGGTTTTTGGAAGGTTCGCCTCGATTATGCAAATCAGAAAACCGCGAAAGTGCAGGCTGGTAAGGTCGATATTATTCGTCTGGTGATGGCTTGTGTGTTCACCGGTTTATTGATAAAAATACCTCAACTATTCGGCTTTGATCCGGAAGCGAGCTTTTTTTATGAAAAGAATGCGGCCCTCGTTGTTTTTTTCGGCCTCTCCTTTTATGCCTTCCTGTCGCGAAAGGTTTTTGAAACATGGCAGGCCGTTTCCGTTTTGTTATTATTTGGACTTACTGCGGTTTACATCAACGTGTTGCCTGCTCATTCGGGAAGCGACTCTATCGAGCTGGTCTACATACATTTACCCTTGATGTTGTGGTGTTTATATGGACTTGTTTTTATTGATTTCAGGCTGAAGGATCGATCCCTCCGCATGGACTTCATTAAGCACAACGGCGATCTGGTTGTTTTAGGAGCTGTTATTTTAATAGCCGGTGGACTTCTGGCAGGAATTACACTGGGGTTATTTTATGCCATCGATCTTAGGATTGAGCAATTTTATTTTGATTATGTCATTATTTGGGGTTTGGTCTCAGTGCCGATAGTAGCCACCTTTATCTTGCGCACTTATCCCAATGTCGCCAGCAAGATAGCCCCAATCATTGCCCGGATATTTACTCCGCTCGTGCTGGTTACCCTTGTCGTCTACCTCATCAGTATAGCCGTTACCGGAAAAGATCCCTACAACGACAGAGATTTTCTTATTGTGTTCAACCTGATGTTGTTAGGGGTTATGGCCTTGGTGGTTTTTTCTGTTTCTGAAACTTCCGATGATAAAAAGCAGCGATTTAATGAAGCCATACTGCTGGCGCTCACGGTGGTAACACTGCTTATAAATCTGGTGGCCCTGTCAGCCATACTTTACCGTCTGGGTGAGTATGGGTTTACTCCCAATCGCATAGCTGTTTTAGGCTCTAACCTACTCGTTTTTGGAAATCTTATTCTGATTATGGTTGATTTATACCGTATTAATTTTAAAAATGCGGACATAAAAAAAGTGGAGCAAACCATTTCTGCTTACTTACCTGTTTATACTTTCTGGACCATTTTTATGGTCTTTGTATTGCCTTGGCTAATTGGTTTCAGGTAGGCGGAGGTGCTGATTTCGAGATGAACAAGGTGCTTTGGGATGGTGACTAAGTGACTGGGTGACGAAAAAGTGAACAGTGAACAGTGAGCAGTGAACAGTCTCTTTCCTGACTAGCGAGAGTCTAGCCAACGCCAACGCCAGCTATTAGCCGTTAGCTTAATAAATAACAACCTCATAATTTAAGTCGGGGCTTTCAAATCAAAATAAGAAGGCTCTACATATATAGGCAAAGCGTGACACTTTTTTGGAAAAACTCCTCCTATTGCTGTGGAATTGGCATCAAATGATACACGGTCGGTATTAAATTGCGCTGTGTTCCGGGTTGATAAGTCTCTGTTTTATTGATACTATGGTCTGTTGTCTTTGAATAATGAGGAGTCGCGTTAAAACTATGCAGGGTTTCGCTAAAACTGTTCAAGGTTTCGTTAAANNAACTGTTCAAGGTTTCGTTAAAACTATTCATGGTTGCGTTAAAATAATGCAGGGTCGCGTTAAAACTATGCAGGGTCGCGTTAAAACTATTCATGATTTCGTTAAAACTATTCAAAGTCGCGATAAAACTATTCATGGTTGCGTTAAAATAATGCAGGGTCGCGTTAAAACTATTAATGGTCACGTTAAAACTATTCATGGTTTCGTTAAAACTGTTCAAGGTTTCGATAAAACTATTCATGGTTGCGTTAAAACAATGCAGGGTTTCGTTAAAACTATTAATGGTCACGTTAAAACTATTCATGGTCGCGTTAAAACTGTTCAAGGTTTCGTTAAAACAATGCAGGGTTTCGTTAAAACTGTTTAAAGTTGCGTTAAAACTATTCAAGGTCTCGTTAAAACTATGCAAGGTCTCGTTAAAACTATGCAGGGTTTTGTTAAAAGTTTGCAGGGATGCGTTATAACTATGCGGGGTCGCGTTGAAACTAGAGGTGTTTTCTCATTTCATGGAGAGGTTTTCACATTTTATGGAGGTGAGATTGCGTATCCCCTGCCCAGAATAGACCTCTCGATGGCCATCGGGTTGGGAAAAAGGATTCCTGGATTTATTTAACAAATGCGTAAGCCCTACGTGCTATGGTTTGGGGAAGGCTGTTTACCGTTGCCTGGTTGTTTATTGTGATAGGGGATAGGTTCTCAATTAATTCCGTTTTGCTTTATTTGATACTTGTGGTATCCTTATACCCTTGGGACTTATGATTACATAATTTGTTTTCTTTCCGCTATCTTCTGCTTTCAGCATTTTTTTGGCTACTAAATCCTGCAAATCGCGCAGTGCAGTGTCGCCGGAGCACTTGGTTAGTTTTGCGTATATTGAGGTGCGCAAATAACCTGATTCTTTACCGTAGTTGTCGTACAAATAATTGATAACGAGCCGTTGTCTGTCGTTAATGTTGGTTGATTGATGTTGATCCCAAAAATAGGCCTTATCCAAAACAAGTTCCAAATTTTGTTCACTCGCTAACAGGGCCCTTTCAAAGCAACCCAAAAACCATTCTAGATACAAGGTGATATCCTGTGCGCCCTTTTATGTTTTTTTAATGATGTCGTTATAACGATGATGTTCTTTGAAGATTTGGTTCGATAAGCTATAGAAACGAATTTTACTGTTGTCGCTTTTGGCCAGCAACATATCCAGAATAGCCCGTGCTATGCGTCCGTTGCCATCGTCAAAAGGATGTATGGTTACAAACCAAAAGTGTGCGATGATAGATTTAAGCACTAAATCCAAACTGTTTTCATGGTTGAGCCAGTTTAAAAAATGTTCCATTTCGTGTGGTACGCGCTCGGCTGCCGGGGCTTCAAAATGTATTTTTTCTCTGCCAAAATTCCCCGAAACTACCTTCATTCCACCCGTTCGGTATTTGGCTACATCAATTGGCTGGTAGCCGCTAAAACCCGTTTGAAAGAGTGAATTGTGCCAACCAAAAAGTCGCATTTTAGTCAGCGGTTGTTTAAAATTTTGTGTTGCATCCAAAACTACATCAACAATGCCTTCAATATTTCGTGGCGTTTTTGTAAATTCAGCATGCTCAATGCCCAATTTACGGGCAATGGACGACCGAACAAGTTCGGGGTTTAAAAATTCACCTTCAATTCGTGATGTATCTACAACGTCTAAAATAAGCGATTCTAAAGTGGCGCGTTCCGTTATATCGAAACCTAAACTTTCCATCCGGCCAAGTAATCGACCTTGTAAATGTCTCACCGAAGACAACACTGGTGATAGCTTGTAGCTATCCCAAATGAAGTTTGTCCAATTTTCTCTTTCGTGAATGTACATATTTACCACCGTAAACTATGCGGTAAAAATACACTTTTTTCGCCGCAAAACACTTCCCGGGTTTCAGTTTTTCCCTATTGGAGTTTTAGAAGTTGTTTTCAGCATTAACACCGTCAGCCGAAACTATTGAGAAAATCGCAGCCGCTGCGATAAACGTGTTTTTTTCGCGTATCTCGGGCATGGTTTTAGTGTTTAAGTATTTGTTAAGCAGTCAGATTTATACCCTCACAAATCAATTACAATACCCACCGGACAGTGGTCTGATCCTGTGACATCCGGCAAAATAAAAGCTTCTTTCACATGGGGCAGGATGGACTGGCTTACCAGGAAATAGTCGATTCTCCAGCCCAGATTCTTGGCTCGTGCGTTAAAGCGGTAGCTCCACCAGCTGTACGCCACCTGGTCGGGATGAAGTGCCCTGAAAGTGTCAGCAAATCCATTGTTGAGGAGCGATGAAATGCCATCAATTTCAACCTGTGTGTACCCGGCAGTTTTGTTGTAGTTTGATTTTGGGTTAGCCAGATCGATAGGCTGATGTGCAACATTAAGGTCGCCACACAGCACGACAGGTTTTGTCGATTCGAGTTTTTTCAGGTAGGCCATGAAGTCAGCATCCCATTGTTGCCGGTATTCGAGGCGTGCAAGCTCAGCACCAGAGTTTGGAACGTACACGTTGACAAGGAAAAATTTATCATATTCGGCACAAAGTATGCGTCCTTCCATGTCGTGGTGTGCAATGCCCATATCGCGTTCAACGCTTAAAGGCGTCTGACGTGTAATAATGGCCGTTCCGGAATATCCCTTTCGTTCGGCCGAATTGCTGAAAAACGGATGCTCGCATTGCTTCAGCACTTCAGCCACCTGGTCGTCCTGTGCTTTGGTTTCTTGCAGACAGAGCACGTCCGTGTCGAGGGAATTTACAATACCGGCAAAGCCCTTTTTTTCGATTGCTCTGATTCCGTTTACATTCCATGAAATAAGTTTTAGTGTCATGTGGTAGTCTTTTTTTAGCTAAAATAGTCTAAAATATTGGAGTAGCGTGGAATTTTGGTTTTCACTTGCAGCAGATCTTTTCAAAAAAAACGGATGACCTGTTGTCGGGTCATCCGTTTTTGCTTTGATTTAGTCAATAGTCTTATTTACTCTTGTCCGGAAATTCAGGAATCGAAGGTAGTTCTGGATAGTTTTTCATTTGTTCCAAAATCACTTCGATAGCCTTATTTAACTGTTGGTCTTCGCCGGCGTATTCTTTGGCAGGATCGTTATCTATGTAAATATCCGGGTCAACGCCATGTCCTTCGATTACCCAATTTCCATTTTCGTCGAATGGAGCAAATTCAGGCCGACGCAGGTCGCCGCCATCGATAAATGGCATCGATCCCCTGATGCCCACAACACCGCCCCATGAGCGGACTCCGATGAGCGTTCCCATGTTGAGTTTTTTAAACTGATAGGGGAACAGGTCGCCATCCGAAGCCGAATAATTGTCGAGGAGAAGCACTTTTGGGCCTCTCATCATCTGGGCAGGTTTGGTGTTCACATCGTTGTTACGCGACATGCCGTAAAGGGTTAGTTCACGGTTGAGCCGCTCGATAAGCATCGGAGAAACATTTCCGCCACCATTGCCGCGGTCGTCGATGATGAGGGCTTTTTTGTTGAGTTGGGGATAGAAATGCTTTACAAACTCGTTTAGCCCTTCCGGTCCCATGTCGGGGATATGGATATATCCTACTTCGCCATTGGTGGCTTCGTTTACTTTTCGGGTGTTGTCCATTACCCAGTTGTAGTAGTAAAGTCCTGATTCGTCGGCAATGGGCACGACAATTACATCACGTGTTCCTTCAGCTTTGGCACTGCTGTTTACCGTTAAAATCACCTGATTTCCGGCTGTGCCAAGCAACAGGCTGTAAAGGTCGGCTACCTCTTTGGTGGATTTTCCGTTTATGGCGATGATGAAATCACCTTCGTTAACGTCAATCCCGACTTCGGTAAGAGGTGACCGGGTTTTGTCGTCCCAGTTTTCCCCTTCAAGAATTTCATCGATCACGAAATAGCCTGAGTCATCGCGGCTGATTTTTGCCCCGAGCAACCCCGTTTTTATGCGGGTCGGTTCAGCTTTGTCGCCGCCATTTACATAAGCATGACCAACACTTAATTCGCCAATCATTTCACCAATGACATAGTTCAGGTCGTTTCTGTTTTTGACGTAGGGCAGTAAGACGGCGTATTTTTTCTGTATGGCCGGCCAGTCAAGGCCATGCATGTTGGGTGCATAAAAGAAATCGCGCATCTGACGCCAGGACTCGTTATAAATTTGAGTCCATTCTTCCTGCAGGTCAACCATCACAGTCATGTTGCTGAGATCGAGGTAATCATCGACTTTGATTTTGCTTTTTGGCAGATCGATAACGGCGTATTTGCCACGTTGAGAGATCAGCATTTTCTTTTGATCGGCTGAAATTACAAAGGAGTTGACATTGCCCAGATCGGTTTCTTTTTTGCTTTTCAGGTTAAAGAGTTTGAAAGCAACCTCACCCGTCTTGGATGAGAAGAAGACATAATAGATGTCGTCGCCTACAGCCTGTATATTCCAGTAATTACCTGCTGAAACGGGCAATTCGATAATGCGCCCCATGAGTCCATCGAAGTCTATCTTCACCGGTTTAGCTGTGTTTTCCGGCTCAGCGGCAGGCTGGCTTTTTTTGTCGGCAGGTTTATCTTTTTTCTCTTCCTTTTTGTCCTCTTTTACGGCGACCTCATCATTTTTCGGTTCGAAAGGAGATGGAGTACCTTTTTGAAGGGTTACAAAGAAGAGTGAGCTCATGTCCTGATAGGCATGATTCCATTCGGTGTTGCTGTAGATCGGGTTAAAATCGCGGGCAGAACTAAAAAAGAGGTATTTGCCTTCGCTGTCCCATGAAGGATCTCCTGCATTGTACCAGGTGTCGGTAACCGGGTTTGATTCGCCGGTTTGTGTGTCGTAGATAAAAATTCTGTTCACGGTAAACGACTGTGGTTTGGTGTA
>DJVY01000200.1:12173-13525 GCA_002440885.1 Bacteroidales bacterium UBA6244 | reverse complement strand
CTTTGGCCGACGAACAAATTCAGGCCTCCAATCTGGCGTACCGTCTTGGTAGTATCGACTACGTTCAATTTATTCAGAATACTGAAGCGGCGATACGTACAAAACAAGATTTTTTAATGCAACAGGCGGAGTACAATGAATTATCTGCCCAACTAAAATATTTAACAGGTAAATAATCAACAAAATTGAGTAATGATGAAGACAAAAATAATTATAGCGTTTATTGCAATCGCCACTTTAATGTCGTGCAATACTAAAAATAAAACGACCAGCGAAAGCGAAGAAAACGAAGAGCATGGACCCGAAGGTGTCGTTGTATTAAATGAAAACCAACGGGAAGCCCTGAACTTAAAATTAGGAACTTTCCAAATGCGGAACTTAACCACGGTAGTAAAATCAAACGGGCAGTTAGAAGTACCCCCGGCAAGTAGTGCCGAGGTTACAGCTGTTATTGGTGGTAATGTAAAAGAGATTAAGGTGTTTCATGGCGACAGGGTAAAGAAAGGTCAATTGCTGGCAGTGCTGGAACACCCCGATTTTATTGTTTTGCAAGAAGAATTTGCCGAAGTAGCCAACAGGCTTGAATATTTGGAACAGGAATTTGAACGCCAGAAAGAACTTTTTGAAAACAATGTCGGTGCAGGCAGGGACTTTCAACAGGCTAAAGCGGAATACAACACAGCAAAAGCAAAATATGAAGGCTTAAAATCACGCTTGCAATTGATAAATCTTTCACCTGCCAAAATTAAAGAAGGGATTATTTCGAACACAGTTAGTATCCTTTCCCCGATTAATGGCTTTGTTAATGAGATAAATATCAAAGTTGGCTCTTATGTTGATGCAAAAGACATACTCCTTGAAATAACCGACAATAGTGCCATTCATGCCGATTTTATGGTTTATGAAAAAGATGTGCACTTGGTAAAAGAAGGCCAAAAAGTGCATTTCACGGTTTCAAACCGTCCGGGCGAAGAACTAACAGCAACTGTTTTTGCCATTGGAAAGGAGTTTGAGGCCAATTCGAGGGCAGTTCATGTTCATGCAAAAATTAATGAAAAAGTTTCCGACCTCATTCCAGGCATGTATATTTCCGGCCATTTGCATACCGATGAAAAATATACACGGACACTACCCAACGACGCCATTGTTGCCGAAGGAACGAAATCATACATTTTTATATTGGATAATCAGGCTCTTGAAGAACGAGAAAAGGATGAAACTGCAAATGAAGAAATACATGCCGACAATGAAGATAATGCAGAAGAAAATAGTGTGGCTTTCCGGATGGTCGAAGTTATTCCCGGTCTGAAAGACGATGGATATACGGAAATACATTTGATAAATTCGTTGCC
>DJVY01000200.1:10842-12107 GCA_002440885.1 Bacteroidales bacterium UBA6244 | reverse complement strand
ATTGTTCACCATTTAATCGACAATGGTTTTGAGAACATTACACTTTCTTCGGCAGAAGGTACGGGAAAACTGCAAGATGAAAACGCATTTGTTTCACAGAAATTTTCTGTTACCGATAGTGAGATTGCGAAACTTGAGATTGTAGCAGAAGATGAAAATATTGATACTATTTGTGCTATAATCTGTGAATACGGGTGTACACTTAATCCGGGCGATGGACTAATCTATATTTCCGATATTGAAAAGGTGTACCGTGTGAAAACGGGTTTGGAAAATGGAGAATAATAAATCATATTCAATACAATAATGATGAAATACTTAATTGGCGGTTCTAAATCACTTATCTGCAATTTGAAATATATACCACCCTAAAACGGGAAGCATTGAAAAGCAGAAATATAAATTAAACAATTCAATATGTAATTTTTAAACAATTAAATACAATTTATAATGAAAGCAATTAAAAATGTTTTTTTCTTGTCACTTATCGCGGCAACAGTATTAGCAGTTTCTTGTAAAAAAACTGACACAAATCCTGATACCACAAGTTTATCTAAATTGGTAACCGGTACCTATTCAGGAGAATTAAAAAATTCGCAAACAAATATAAGCGTTCCTGCAACTCTCAATGTTTCAGCATTAAACGATTCAATGATTAGCATGCATTGTTTTGCAAATAATTTTGATACGACCTTGAACATGATGTTGTATGAAAATAACGACAGTATTATGATGTGCTTTACCGGGCAGGATTTTTATAATGAGTACGGCCACAATCTCGACAATCACAATTTTTGTAATAGTAATCCTGAAGGCTGGCATAGTGGCTGGGAAGGGGAACATAATAATTGGTGGGGTAACCAAAACAACATGTGGAATGCATGGAACAATCACATGAATACCCAGCATAATCAGGGAGACCAGCATTATGGTGGGTTCAACCCCAATGCTCACAATTGCAATTATTCATTTAAGGTTATTACGGGTAACTTAACTTATAGTGAATCATTTAGTGGTGCAATTAAATAAACTATTTTGGAGAAATATGGAAAGGGTTTACATTAAGCCCTTTCCATTTAGTAGTAATCTCTAAAAAAAAGTGCTTTATAGAAATCCCTACATTAATAAATCGGGCAACTTGCTCCTTTAATAATTCACATTAAAAGCAAACGAATGAAATACTATTTTGAAAAAACATTGAATTGCTCTTTTGAAGAAGCAGTAAAAAGGGTAACAGAAGAACTCAAAAAGGAGGGTTTCGGGGT
>DJVY01000200.1:1368-10736 GCA_002440885.1 Bacteroidales bacterium UBA6244 | reverse complement strand
AAACCCTTATCAGGATGAAACTCGATGGGCTTTCTATGATTAAAAGTTTGGTGTTCGATATTGAAAACCGAAAACTTACTGTCTTTCATTCCGAAGAAAGCCCTGAAATTGAGAATCACCTGAAAGAACTCAATTTAGGGTCGCAACTCCAGGAAACAATTGTTGCCCAAGCGGATGAATTCAAGGACAATTCATCGGTACAGTCCAAGCTCCTTTGGACGGTTTTGATTATCAACTTTGCTTTTTTTATTATTGAAATCACCACGGGTTTTATTTCTAAATCTATGAGTTTGGTTGCCGATTCACTGGATATGCTGGCAGATGCGCTGGTCTATGGTCTTAGCCTTTGGGCAGTCGGTTCAACCGTCCTACGCAAGAAAAAAGTAGCAAAGCTGAGTGGCTATTTTCAACTTGCATTAGCAGTGCTCGGACTTTCAGAAGTAATACGCCGGTTTATCAGTTTTGAAGAAGTGCCGGATTTTAAAACTATGATAGTTGTATCCATACTGGCATTGATTGCCAATTCCGTTTGCCTTTATTTATTACAAAAATCAAAAAGTGAAGAAGCGCACATGAAAGCCACGATGATATTCACATCAAACGATATTATAATCAATACTGGTGTTATCGCAGCAGGTGTATTGGTTTTGTTGACCCAATCAAAGTATCCCGATTTAATCATTGGTACAATTGTATTTTTAATTGTGGTCAGGGGGGCTTTCAGGATATTAAAACTCGGAAAATAAACGAAGTATGGCACATTCGCACGAACATACTACTCAGAAAGGTCACGGCAAGGCATTTGCCATCGGAATAGGATTAAACATCGTATTTGTTGCCGTTGAGATTTTTTATGGTTTAATAGCCAATTCATCAGCATTATTAGCTGATGCAGGTCATAATGCCAGCGATGTATTAAGTTTGGTTTTTGCGTGGGCTGCCATTTGGCTTGCCTCCATAAAACCAAAAGGGAAATACACATACGGCTTGCGAAAAACAACTATTTTGGTTTCAATACTGAATGCACTTTTACTGTTTGGGGCGGTTATCGCTATTGGGTGGGATGCCATCGGCAAATTCAAAAACCCCGAACCCGTGGCAGGAACACAGGTAATGCTTGTAGCTGGAATTGGCGTGGTCATCAACACCATTACAGCCTTGTTATTTATGAAAGGGCAAAAAGACGACCTTAACATCAAAGGAGCTTTTCTTCATATGGCTGCCGATGCCGGAGTTTCCCTCGGAGTAGTTGTTGCCGGATTATTGATAAACCTTACCGGAATCCAATGGATTGACCCGATAATGAGTTTCATTATTATTTTGGTAATTCTTTGGGGAACATGGCGTTTGTTTACCGATTCCATTGATTTGGCATTGGATGCTGTACCAAAACACATAGAGCTTGAAAAAGTACGTGACTTTCTTTCATCTCAAAACGGGGTTGAAGATATTCATGATTTGCACGTTTGGGCAATGAGTACAACCCAGGTTGCATTAACTGCCCACCTGATAGTGCCAAATGGGTTTAACGATGAACTTATTTCTGAATTGCAGGAAGCTCTTAAAAACGAATTTGGCATAGGTCATACCACTTTTCAAATTGAAAACGAGAAGATTGAAAAAGAGTGCAAAACCGATTGTTAAAATTTTATCAAAATGAATCTTCAAACCCAATCAATAATAACCTGTCCAAATTGTGGTTTTCGAAAGGAAGAAACCATGCCCATGGATTCTTGCCAATTCTTTTATAAATGTGAAAATTGCCAAACCATTCTGAAACCAAAACAGGGAGATTGCTGTGTGTATTGTTCGTATGGTTCGGCAAAATGCCCTTCCATTCAAAAGAATGAAAGTTGCTGCTGATTTTTTTTAAACAAAATGGAAGTGTCAACAGAGTTCTAACAAAAAGTATTTTCGTTATATTTAACATTTCAATATAGTGGAGTCCATCCCATTTGTAAGCACATTGGCAAGCCCCACGAGCTAACGCGCAACCAAAGCTTGCCAAAGAGCTTACAAACCCAGCCCAGGTAACCGCCTTTAAGGGCGGTTTTAGGTTTGCCCTCCCTAAAAAAAATAAAATAAATTTGTGCTTTGTTGACAGTTTTGTGCAGATTAAAAATACAGTTAATAAAACCTTAAATGACTGAAAGACAGACTGGAAGAATCAACGCCCAGTTGCTAACAAAGTGTATAAATCATTGGGCGGTTAGTGCTAATTTCAAGGGCATTACACTTAATAAACTTTGTGGCGGCTTGACAGGAAAGTGCTTCGAAATGCCCAACGCTTCATACACCAACCGTTGGCAACAAGTGTAAAAAGACAGACAACCAGTCAGATACGATAGTGATAAATAATAACAAAAGAAAGAATTTAGCTTTATGACAGGACAGTGCAAATTTGATGGAAATTTATTTTGTTTTTTTCTTCCCCCCGCAAAAAAAGAAGAAAGAAACCCCACCCACATTGCACACATTGCCAAAGCCCCACGAGCCAACGCTCAAACCAAAGCTTTGCCAAAAAGTGCAATTTTGCCTACGCACCATAACAGTAGATTACGAATTAAGCAGTTACTACTGTTTGATTTTCAAATAAATAATTCTCAGAATTCATGTCAGGATTAAAAAAATGTACGACAAATTGAAAGTGAATGAAAACAATTTTAGTAATTTTGCGTTTAAATGAATGATGAAACAGATTTTTTCCATATTATTATCTTTTATTCTCTTGGCAAGCCATATGAACTTGACCATGGGTACACACTTTTGCGGTGGCGAAGCTGTAGAGACTAAGGTATTATTAGGAGAAACACATTTAGGCTGTGGAATGATGGATATGGAAGAACCCTGCGATGATTCTGAACATTCTAATCATAATCAGGTTAGATTTAATAACGTTCCTTGCTGCCAAAATGAATTTCAAACTATTCAAGGAACAGCCGATTTTGTAAAAGAAGCTACTCAAACATTTTTCAATGTTGATTTTGCAGTTGAATTTCTTTATACTTCGTTGAACTTGGATTTATTTCCAAAATCAACGCATCAGGTATATACTGAATACATTTCCCCACCTCTTGAAAAAGACATTTCGGTGCTTTTTCAAACTTTCCTGATTTGATTCTCACATGAACTATTGATTCCATATTTCAATTTGTAGTGTGGTTGTCGTATATTGCGTTAAAAGTTAATTTTTCATGTTAAAATAATTGTATCATGCTAAATAAAATAATCAAATATTTCTTAGAGAACAAGTTGGTAACAGTACTTGTTCTAACCGGATTTGTCGCATGGGGTATTGTTACCGCTCCCTTTGGCTGGCAAGTGGGTGGCTTGCCATCAGACCCTGTTCCGGTGGATGCCATACCCGATATTGGCGAAAATCAACAGATAGTTTTTACTCCATGGAACGGACGGTCGCCACAAGATATTGAAGACCANNATTCGTAGTTCATCAATTTTTGGATTTTCCAGTATCTATATCATTTTTGATGAAGATATAGAATTTTACTGGTCACGCTCACGAATACTGGAAAAGTTAAGTTCGCTTCCTTCCGGGCTATTGCCCGATGGAGTGCAACCCACATTGGGCCCCGATGCAACTGCTTTGGGGCAGGTTTACTGGTACACGCTCGAAGGGCGTGATAAGGATGGAAACCCGACCGGGGGCTGGGATTTGCACGAAATACGCACCGTTCAGGATTTTTATGTAAAATATGGACTAAATGCAACCGAAGGTGTATCGGAAGTAGCATCCATTGGTGGATATGTGCAAGAATACCAAATAGATGTAAATCCCGATGCATTGAAAGCTTACAATATTCCTTTACACAAGGTGATGCAGGCGGTACAGAAATCGAATCGTGATGTGGGGGCTAAAACCATCGAGATAAATCAGGCTGAATACCTTGTCCGTGGTTTAGGTTATGTTAAAAAGACCGAAGATATTGAGAAAGCCGTAGTGGCTGTTCAGGAAAACGTTCCCATTCGTATTAAAGATATTGGTGTAGTAACACTTGGTCCGGCAACACGAAGGGGAGCACTCGACAAGGACGGTGCAGAAGTAGTAGGTGGTGTGGTGGTAGCACGGTATGGAGCTAATCCATTGCAAGTGATTAACAATGTAAAAGAAAAAATTACGGAGATTTCACCCGGTTTGCCGAAAAAGATTTTGGCTAATGGAGTCGAAAGCCAATTGACCATTGTTCCATTTTACGACCGCTCTGAATTGATTTATGAGACACTTGGCACATTGGAAGAAGCCCTTTCACTTCAAATTCTCATAACTATACTGGTCATCATCGTAATGATTTATAACCTGAGGGCATCTTTTTTAATATCAAGCTTATTGCCCATTGCAGTACTCATGGTTTTTATCGCCATGCGGTATTTTGGTGTTGATGCCAATATTGTAGCACTATCGGGAATCGCCATTGCCATTGGTACCATGGTCGATTTGGGCATAATTCTTTCGGAGAATATCGTCAAACACGTTGATGAAGCCCCACCCGGGCAAAAGCTGACAACAACAATATACAACGGCTCGGCAGAGGTTAGCTCTGCTATCCTTACTGCCGTTTCTACTACAATTGTAAGTTTCATACCTGTTTTTACCATGCAGGCTGCCGAGGGTAAATTATTTGGCCCGTTGGCATTTACCAAAACCTTTGCTTTGGTAGCGGCACTTATCGTTTCGCTTATCATTTTACCGACGCTGGCTCACTGGTTTTTTGGTTTTAAAATTAAAAATCCACGCCATAACAAGTGGGTGAATATGCTGCTTATTGCAGTTGGTTTTATTGGTCTATTCAGCAATGTTGCATGGGCTGGTATTTTGTTGATTTTATTTGGAGGTATTCCCTTTATTAAGCCATTAATTAGAGACAAAAAACTGTTTAGAAAACCACTTTTCGGCAAAATCTTAGATAATATTGAATTGATTTTAGTAGTCATTGGGGTTGTCTGGCTATTGGCAAAGTACTGGTTGCCTTTAGGAGCTGGGAAAAGTGTATTGCTTAACTTTGTTTTTGTTGCCTTGCTGGTTGGCTTTATTTTAGGGGCATTTACCTTATTGCAGTTTTCATACAGAAGGATTTTGCGATGGTGTTTGAATAATAAAGTTAAATTTCTTATGATTCCTGTTTTTTTGATGTTGCTGGGTGTAAATATCTGGATGGGTTTCTCAAACATTTTTGGATTTCTGGCAAATGGAGCTGACAAAATGGGTTGGAACATTCGTACTACTGCTGTTTGGTCAGGACTTAACCATTCATTTCCCGGGATGGGTAAAGAATTTATGCCCTCACTTGGTGAAGGCAGTTTTTTGCTTATGCCTACCTCAATGCCGCACTCAGGAGTTGAATACAACAGAAAAGTTGTTGGGCAGTTAGATATGATGATTGCAAATATTCCCGAAGTGGAACTTAGCGTAGGTAAATTAGGCCGGGTAGAATCTGCACTTGACCCAGCACCTGTTTCGATGTACGAAAATGTTATCAATTATAAGTCGGAATATGAACTCAATGATAAAGGGCATCGTAAACGCTTTAAAACTGACGGCGATGGTCGCTTTGTGTTGAAGAATGGGGAAGCATACAGCAATGATGAATTGCTGACTAAAAACATTTCGCCAGACGAACTTGTGCCGGATGATAAGGGAAACTATTTCAGAAACTGGCGCAAACATATAAAATCATCCGACGATATTTGGAAAGAAATTGTTGCGGTTACTAAAACACCGGGCGTTACTTCTGCCCCGAAACTGCAACCCATCGAAACCCGATTGGTTATGTTACAAACCGGGATGCGGGCACCCATGGGCATCAAAGTTTATGGTTCCGACCTTCAAACCATCGAGGAGTTTGGTTTGAAACTGGAAGGTATTCTAAAACAAGTACCCTCGGTGAAAGCCGAAGCAGCCTTTGCCGACCGTATTGTAGGGAAACCTTATATTCACCTAAATATCAACCGTGATGAAATTTCACGTTATGGATTGAACGTGGAAGATGTGCAACAAAGCATTGAAACAGCAATCGGGGGCATGAAAGTATCGTCAACGGTTGAAGGACGTGAGCGTTTTCCCATACGAGTCCGTTATCCGAGAGAGCTAAGGGACGACCCGGAATCGCTTGGAAAAATTCTTATTCCAACACCCACGGGGGCTCAAATTCCACTTAGTCAGTTAGTTGATATGGGGTATGTGCGTGGGCCACAAGCCATTAAAAGTGAGAATACCTTTCTTGTAGGTTATGTGCTGTTTGATAAAAAGGAAGGTTTTGCTGAAGTAGATGTTGTAAACGATGCACAGGAAATGATTCAGCAAAAAATTGATGCAGGAGAATTAATTGTTCCTAATGGTGTGAATTATAAATTCTCCGGAAGTTATGAAAATCAGGTGCGTGCCGAAAAACGTTTGAGCATTATTGTTCCGTTGGTCTTTTTAATCATCTTCCTTATACTCTATTTTCAATTCAAATCTGTAACAACTTCACTCATGATTTTTACCGGAGTGGCTATGGCATTCAGTGGCGGTTTTATTATGCTCTGGCTTTACGGGCAAGGCTGGTTTGCCGATTTCACCGTTTTTGGGACAAACATCCGTGAGCTTTTTCAGATGAATACCGTGAACCTAAGCGTTGCCGTTTGGGTGGGCTTTATTGCCCTGTTCGGATTGGCAACCGATGACGGGGTATTGATGGGAACCTATCTCGACCAAAGTTTTAAACGTAACCGAACTAAAACAATAGAAGAAATACGGGCAGCGGTTGTGGAAGCAGGTGAGCGAAGAATCAGGCCTGCTGTAATGACCACCACAACTACCATCATTGCTTTACTTCCGGTACTTACTTCAACCGGTAGGGGCGCAGATATAATGGTGCCGATGGCCATTCCGGCTTTTGGCGGTATGATTGTGGCTGCCATCACCTACTACATCGTTCCCACGCTTTACTGTATGCGTGAAGAGTATAAACTTAAAAATTCGAAATCATGATACGATATATAACAATACTTATAGCAACGCTTTTGTTTAGTAGCTTGAGCTTTGCTCAAACACTGGACGATTACTTTAAAATAGCTGCCGAAAACAATCCGGGGTTACAGGCTATGCATAAAGAATACGAAGCTGCTTTACAGAAAGTGCCGCAGGTAAGTACCTTGCCCGACCCTACTTTTTCTTTAGGGTATTTTATCACTCCTGTTGAAACAAGGGTTGGTCCGCAACAGGCAAAGTTCTCGCTAACGCAAATGTTCCCGTGGTTTGGTACTTTAAAAGCGCAGGGCAATGTGGCTGCTTTAATGGCAGAAGCAAAGTTTCAAAACTTTATTGATGCCAGAAATAGACTTTATTTTCAGGTGGCATCCGCTTACTATCCTTTATACGAATTAAAAGATTTTGTTCGTATTGAACAGGAAAATATTAGCATATTGGAATCTTATAAAACCATTGCTACTCAGAAATTTAAAAATGGAACAGGAACAATGGTAGATGTGCTGCGTGTGGATATTATGCTGAAAGATGCACAAACCAATCTTAGTATTCTGAGAGATAAAGAGAAACCATTGCTGACTACTTTCAACAAGCTTTTAAATCGTCCTGAAAATGAATTGGTGCAGATTAGCGAGACTTTAAACGCAGAAATTATTGCAGATAGTTATAGAAAAGATTCACTGATTGCAGCCAATCCAAAATTAAAAGCACTGGATTTAAAATTACAGGCAAGCCAAGCCGCAGAGATTGTTGCACAAAAGCAAGGATTACCAAAATTGGGTATAGGCTTGGATTATGTATTGGTTGGTGAACGTACTGATATTTCTATGCCTGATAACGGCAAAAATGTTCTGATGCCAATGGTAAGCATTAGTATTCCAATCTTTCGGGCTAAATACAACGCATCAGTGAAAGAAGCTCAGCTACTACAGGAAAGTTACACACTTCAAAAGCAGGAAGTAACAAACACGCTCTTTTCTGAATATGAAATGGTTTGGTTTCAGGTTCAACAACAGTTGCAGTTAATATCACTTTACCAACAACAAATACAAACATCGCAACAATCATTAAATCTGCTATTTACTTCCTTTGGAAATTCAGGGAAAGAGTTTGAGGAGGTACTACGCATGCAGCAACAGTTGCTGAAATATCAGAAGATGAGCGCAACCGCTTTGGTTCAATACCATATTGCCATTGAGAGAATCAATTACATAACATCAAAATCGTATTAAAATGAAAGCAATAGATAAAAAAACAATAATAATTGCCGCAGCAACACTTGTTGTTGGATTGTTGGCAGGATGGTTAATGTTTGGAGGAAACAAAAGTGATTCTCACGATGACCATGAGCATGTTAAAACGGAAATAAACGGCGAGACTGTTTGGACTTGCTCCATGCACCCACAGATACGTCAAAACGAGCCGGGCGACTGCCCCATTTGCGGTATGGATTTAATACCGTTAGAGGATGACCAAAATGCCGATATTGACCCCAATGCAATAAGCATGTCGCCAACAGCTATGCAACTAGCCAATGTGAGTACGGCAATTGTGGGGAAAATGAATCCGGTTAAACAAGTCCGCCTAAACGGGAAAGTACAAGCTGATGAACGCTTGGTGTATTCACAATCATCGCATATTCCGGGTAGGATTGAAAAATTAACGGTCAATTTTACTGGTGAATTTGTGAATAAAGGACAAATCATTGCATACATCTATTCACCCGAGTTGGTAACAGCACAAGAAGAGCTGTTGGAGGCACAGAAAATAGCCGAAACGCAACCTCAATTGTTTGTAGCTGCAAAGGAAAAGTTGAAAAACTGGAAACTCTCGGAGAAACAAATTGAAGAAATCCTTACATCTGGAATGACAAAGGATGAATTTCCTGTAGTAGCCGATGTTTCAGGATACACAATATCAAAAAAAATAAATTTGGGTGACTATGTTCGCAAAGGGGAAACGATATATGAAATCGCAGACCTATCGAAAGTTTGGGTGTTATTTGATGTGTATGAATCGGATATAAGCTGGATTAAAAAAGGTGATAAAGTTGAATTTACAATTGCCTCCATGCCCGGTGAATCATTTGCAAGCAGTATTACATTTCTCGACCCCGTAATTGACCCTAAGACAAGAGTGGCAAAAGCAAGAGTGGAATATAACAACTCAAACGGAAAGCTAAAACCTGAAATGTTTGCTTCGGGATTGGTTCAGGCCAAGTTGGTTAACAAATCAAATTCGATTGTTGTCCCAAAAACTGCCGTAATGTGGACAGGCAAACGCTCGGTGGTGTATGTGAAAACAAATTCCGAGCAAGGAGTAAACTTCATTATGCGTGAAATAACCTTGGGTTCTGCATTAGGAGATAGCTATGTGGTTGAAG
>DJVY01000200.1:0-1293 GCA_002440885.1 Bacteroidales bacterium UBA6244 | reverse complement strand
GGAAAACCCAGCATGATGAGCCCTGAAGGTGGACAGGTAATGACAGGTCATAATCACGGAGGGACAACTACTGAAAGTAATGTTTCACACGAAGGTCATGAGGAACAAAATAAATCAACTACTTTAAAACCTTTGTCCATCGACAAACAAGCCAAAGAGGCTTTGCAGCCACTTTATAATACCTACTTAAATTGGAAAGATGCCCTGACCAACGATGATTTTAAAGAAGCTCAAAAAAACGCAACAAACTTAAAATCGGCATTGAAAAAAGTGGACATGGGACTTTTTAAAGATGAGGCACACATGGTTTGGATGGATTTTCAAGGAAGACTAGCCAAAAGTTTGGAACACATTCAACAATTTTCCGACATCGAGCAACTTCGAAAAGCCTTTCAATCGGTTTCTATTACGATGATTGAAATGACCAATTCATTCGCACCACTTGGCAAAACAATCTATGTACAACATTGCCCCATGGCCGATAACAACAAAGGGGCTGATTGGCTGAGCTCTGAGAAAGAAATTAAAAACCCGTACTTTGGTAGTTCGATGCTAAAATGCGGAGAAGTTACCAAAGAAATTAAATAATCATTTTTATTCACAATTTAAATCACAATAATATGAAAACAAAAGTTTTAACTTTAGTATGTATGTTCCTTTTAGGAACAAGTATGGTATTTGCACAGGCAAAAACCGAAAAATTTGAAGTAAAAGGCAAATGTGTCATGTGCGAGACTCGCATTGAGAAAGCTGCAAATTCAGTTGACGGTGTTACCAAAGCCGACTGGGTGCAAGAAACTAAAATGCTTACAGTAGCATTTGATTCAACAAAAACTACTGTGCATAAAGTTCAAATGGCTATTGCTAAAGTTGGTCATGATACACCCATGCATAAAGCCTCTGACGAAGTGTATAACGCACTTCCCGGATGTTGCAAATATGACCGTACCGTAGCAAAGAAAGAAAGTACAGGTCATGAAGGACATAAGCACTAAAAGAATTGGGGTTAATGGCTGCCTTTAATTAGTATCTATTAATTGCCATCCCACAGGCGTAAGCACATTTGCAAGCCCGCACGAGCCAACGCTCAAACCAAAGGCTTGCAAAAGAGCTTCCGCCTTACCAGCCCGAGTAACCGCCTTTCAGGACGGTTTTAGGATTGCCCACGCTCAAAAAAACAAAATAAATTTGTGCTTCGTGGATAGGTTGGTGCAGATAGAAAATGACAAGAACATAAAGCTAAATAAATGACAAACAGTCGGATATGAATGAACACCAGTTGCCAACACGCGG
>DJVY01000018.1 GCA_002440885.1 Bacteroidales bacterium UBA6244 | reverse complement strand
ATATTTCGATCAATCATTGTGTCTAATACTATCTGGGATGTATGCACTTCACTTGGAATCTCAATGTCAGGAGGGTATTTATAGGTTATTTTATCTATGAGACCGTCGCTACGATTTTTGGTTTTTTCAGTTAACAGCTTATGATGATTACTGTTATAAGAATAATATGTGATTCTGGGTATTGCATCAGTTCCATTATTAGAATAGTCAGTTAGCGTTTGTTTTTTGAGCACCTGCCAAACAGATATGTGGTAGTACTTGCCATATTTATATGCATAATCAGAATAACGAGGTGGTGGGAGATAGCTGTTAACATCAATATGTGCAGACTTAACGTGAAGAGCAGGTATCGTATTAGATTCCTTAATTTCGTATTCGTTCTCAGTTTTGTGCAGAAGCTCCCCAGTTTCACTATAAGCGCACTCTTCAAGTAATTGACCTCTACCCCAATCGATATCAGGATCTGGCGGAAAAGGGTAATTGCTTCTGTTATAGAAGTTGTCAATGTTAGGCGGTGAAGAGTAATCAGAAATTGTTCGAATATAGAGACAATTATTTCCATTACAAAAAGCTGTACTTTCACCAAAGGTAGCGGGCATACTAAATTTTGAAACAGCTTTTCCGTTATTGCTGTGCTTAATAGTTACTTCCTTATATCCCACATAATTTCCGTGAGTATCACCAAGCCCTCCTTGGCTAGTGCTATAAGAAATAAAGCTGTTTTCACTAACAGGAGTGCGACTTGATTTTGCAAACTGTGGTAAATAAATAATTCTCCCAGAAGAGTGAGAGGCATCTTCGGTATCGGAATAAGAATATTCTTTGATTAGATCGTTTTGTTCGTCAATATTGTCCTTCAATACTGTCCTTTTTATTCTTAAACCGCCCCCAATTATGTTTTGTCCGTCGAGAAAAAAGACATTTGGTTCATAAAAAAACTCAGCAACACCTCCTGTTGGATAACCTATTTTTTTAAGCATGCATGCCTGTATTACATCTGGATTAGGATCTCTATTTGCACTATTTTGCCCTGGCGTATTGCTGTTACTGTGATAGATATAGTCAGAATAGTTTGTTCTTAAAAAAATAGAAAATGAACTTAAGTATAGGTCATTGTACACATCATTTGTTCCATTATCATAAGGGTATTCATACAAATTAGGTATTAAAGTTTTGCAGGGATTTACTCCATTTGAATAATTTGCATTGTAATAACCCCAATAGTCTTGTTCGTATGAAAACCTATGTGGCATCGATCCAGTATTGTACTCAAAAGTATATGTTTTATTACTATTGATGCCATTGCTCGTTTGTATCTTATCAAGTTTGAGCCTTTTAGAGTAGCCAGTAAGGTATTCAGAAGCTATCTCATCGATTGTTGAAGAGAAAAAATAGGAATATGAAAAATTAAAAGATTTAACAAGATTATTCTTGTTGTCAAGTAATTTTATCGTAGTTAGGGCTTTGGAATCAGGTGCATGGTATTCCGACTCGTATAAATCATAATCTTCTCTTGTGTGACTAGCCTCAAACACTAACCGTCCGTCACCCCATTCAATTTGCTTCAATCTTTTCGCGAGAATTTCATATCTATCGTTATATATCTTAGTCCGATATGTATTAACAGATTCCTCACCCCGCCTTTCTTCTCTTGCTCTTTTTAAAGTTGAAACTTCTTCAACATCATATGAGAAACTAATTGTTTCTGTGGAGTTTTGAAAAGTAATATTTGAAATTTTCCATGATGTTATTGAGCTAGATAGATTCTCGTAATTGGCCGCAGAAAAGCCAAAATAGTTTTGCCTATCCAGACCTTTACCCTGAATTACGATGTTAGATTCGATATCCTCAAATGTTATTTTATATCCATCTTCAGTTGTGACTATAAATTTGATAATCAATCCATCATCATCTTTTTCATATTCGATCCTTAAGTCATTTTTTTCAATGAAATGGATTTCACCATTGTGATCAAACACAAATTTACCGGTATAGCTTAAAAAATTATAGCTGAATATGTCGGGTTCACCATCCCAAGCCCCATGACTTAATTCCCACATTTCTCTTTTAGTTAAAGAGCTTGAGCCATTGCAAAAGTTATAAATCTCAATGCCGGAATACAAATACCCGGCATTATTCATGTGGTTTCCATAATATATTATGCCATTCTCATCCCGTACCTCTCCAGGGCTCATTCGATCATCTTGCAAGCCCCGTACAGATCTGGAAATTACTCCTCCCGCATTAAGAGACCAACCCAAGCCAACCCATGAGGCCACTTCTTCTACCTTTATTCCGGAAGAATGGTATGATAGATTAATAGGGATTGATAAATTAGTGGTTTTTATTACATAAATGGGAACTGAAATTTCAGGGACACCTGTATATAAACTAACCGGAATATCTACATATTTGTCAAGTGCAGTTACATCAGGAGTTGCAAAAGTAGTTTTAGGTGTGTGGTAAGGTAAACTAAAATTGTCATCATAGTTACCGTATCCTTCATCGCCGCTTTGTGATTGAACATATTGCCCTGTGAAAACTAGCAATATGATAAGACAATACTTACTTAATAAATCTTTATAAGTTCTATCCTCATTATAAGTTCTATCCTCATTTTTCATTTTAAATCATTTTTATTTATAAAAAGTTATGGAATCGTATTTGTATTGTGAGTCTCCGCGTTACATACGCGGAGGCGAGAGTGGTTGACATGTGGTTAAATCTGTGCATTTATCCGCCTATTATTATTATCTTCTTCTTTAATTATCGGTAACAATTGGTTCATCCTTTAGCGTTTTTTTTTGTCATGGTTTCATTGAGCTGCTTAAAACATGAAACGCAGTTGAGAAAGGGAGTTTAATACTTTTTAAATAATCTATTTTTTATTCTTAGCCAAGGATTTTTAATTGTATTATCATCTGGAAATAACCATGGTCGATTACCTGATTTCTCATATGTTTTAATCCAATTCCGTCTATTAATCATTTTCCACAAGAGAATGAGAAACAAAAGAAGAATGGAAGAAATAATAATATTTATTTTTTGATTTCTTTGTTTCAAAGGCAAACCTTCAATATAACTTATCTGTGGAAAAGACGCATTATATTTGATAATTATGGTGTCAATTGCACATTTTTCATAATAATCCTCAACCATCACATAGCTATCACAATATTTTACATTATTTGCAACATATGTATAACTAATACTAATATCCGAAGACTCTTTTTTTATTGTGATCTCTTCTTGTTTCGGATTTTTCATCTCAAAAATATCCGAAAGACCGTTTAAAGCAACAAGTTTCACAAAGCTGAACATTAGACCAAAACCCCAAAAAAGAAGGCCGGCCACAAAAAATATTTTAGTAATTACTTTCACGGGCTGTACAATTATTGTATGAAATGGAAAAAGCTTTTCTTCCTCTATAAACTTGATCAGCTTTTCAATCAATTTTTAAATTATTCTTATACGTTTTACTTTTTAATATCAGTTCTGAAATATTGCTCAAGTAACCTACCAAAATCCTCCTTTAGATGGATCTTTTGTTCTTGGATCAACAACAACTTTAAGTACACTCTCAGTAACCGTTCCGGCTGCGGCACTTACTTTATTTGTCATATCAACAGCGCTTTTACCTGCATTAGCCATGCCTTCAGTTATGCTATTTACAGCTGTTGCCACATTTTTATTTACTACAGCTTGCGGTGCCCCTGTTTGTTCACCAATAGTCCTTATCGTAGAAGCAACCTCCTCAATATTTTTCGACATTACCCCTTCAATTGCTGTTGCTGATTTTGTGACTGCATCCAACCCTTTTGCTAGACCTCCACCTATTGCACCTCCAATTGCGCCATTTAATGCACCTGATTTAGCCTTTTCGAGCATATTGTCTCCTGAAACATTGCTAACCGCATCAGATAGGCTTTTTCCTTTGTGCAAACTCTCAACAACTTGTCCTGTTGCATCTCCCACAACCGCGCCCGCGGCTCCGCCTACTGCACCAGCTGCTGCTCCTGCGCCGATTACAACCAAGGCTCCACCTCCTGTCACAACAGTTGCAGTAACAACTAAGTCAACCGCAGCTCCAGCTATCGCACCAGAAACCGCACCTTCCGCAGCTCCTGCCCAAACATCGCCTCCTTTTTGATATGAATCATATGCTCCTGCAGCTGCTCCAACAACAGTCCCAATAATAGTTCCGATGAACTCTCCATTAACATCAACACTTTTTATTGGATTTCCTGCACAGTAACTATAAAGAGATAAAGGATAGTAAACTTCGGCATACTTATCTTGAGCCATAAAACGTCCTAAAGTTGGGTCAAAGATCCTCGCCCCATAATCATACCACCCTAGCCCAAAATCATCCTGAATCTCCTTTCCGTTATACAGGTACTTATTTTCAGTGGCGGTGTTATCCACATAGGTGAGTGCTTCGCCCAGGCTCATGCCGAACGGGTAGTAGCTGTTGTCTTGCAGGATGGTGCCTTTTTGGTTTACGGAAACCCGCGTGTTGCCCAGGTGATCCTTAAGGAAGTATTCGTAATCGAAGTTGCCCTGGTCGTTGCGCAGGGCACGGCCTTCGGTGGTGAAAATGTAAGCGGGTGCATCGCCGGGGTAAACTATTGTGCCGAGATAGTCGGTAGCGCTGCCACGGTTGTGGTTTACCGAGGTGTTTTTCTGCAGTTTTACTCCGTTGGCGGAGTACAGGTAGTTGATGGTGTTGAGGTTAGCTCCCGACAGGTCGATACGCCGGGGCAGGTTGAGGTAGTTGTATTCAATATGGCTAATCTGCTTATTCAAGTCGCGTGTTAAATTACCGTTCAAGTCGTAAAAATACTCATTTGTTGTTAACAACGAACCGTTGTCGGTAAATCCATTGTTTTGGTGGTTGTCGCCGGTATTGTCGTTCACGTATTTGAGCTGGTTGCCGGTGTAGGCATAGGTCAGCTGGTCGATGTAGCCATAGGTGTTGCTTCCTCCCAACTCTCCCATCCGGGTGAGGTTTTCGATGTTCCCGTTTTTATCGTAGGTGTAGTGGGTGGTGTATTTTCCGGCATCGGCATAGGTGGCAGTGAGCAAGCGGTTGGCGTTGTCGTAACTAAAATGGTATTGCTTTGGCGTGGCAAAATGAGCCGACTGCCAGCTCATGGAACCAATGTTGCCGTTGTATCGCGGGGTTTCGGCCTGGTTGTAATCGAGTTGCATTACAAACCTGTTCTCTCCGGGGTGTTCCATGTCGTTGATGCCGGTGAGCCAGCCACGGATATTGTACTTGTAGGTAATTTGTTCTAAAAAGCTATTCCCGCCGCCATGTAGTTTTTTAAGGGTAAGCTGGCCTGTTTCGTTGTACTTATGCCGGCTTAACGTTACCCAATCCTGGTCGTTTATCTTGTGTTTGGTTTCTTTTAACCTGCCCGCGTGGTCGTAGGTAGTTTGTTGACGGATGACATTGGTTTCGCCCGGCACAATAACCTGTTCTTTGGTTTCTTCCACTTGTCCGGTAAAGTTTATTTGCGACGAAAAAACGGTAACATCACCCAAATGGTTATCGGTGATGGTTTGTATAGGGTGTTGGTATTTGTCGTAATAGGTAACCGAAAGCAACCAGTCGTCGGCAACCTGCAGTCCGTCATGCAACAGCACCTTGGTTTTGGTGATGGTGGTTAATCCTTTGGTTTTCCCTGAGCAGGTTCCGTTCTCAAGAAAATAAAAGGGAAGGTCTGTAGGTAAAAAAGTATAGGGTGATGGTTCCTCCTCCTCCAGTTCCAGCGCATTGTAATTATCGTAATAAGTCAGGGTAAGTACTTCATCGTGTTCAGTAATCTCCGGGAAAGCATCGTTTGAATAGCCTTCTCCCCCAACATAGTGTTCAAAAAGCAGGTAATTTGGCAGATTGACTTCATCCTGCATCTGTTCCTGTGTCATCACCATGTCGTGGTGATGTTTACCCGTCATCACAGGTCGGTTAAACACGTCATACTTGGTAAACAACCAGTCGTTGTTTTGACGCATTTCACCGTCCTGGGTAAGCACCAGCTGGTCTCGGTTGTTATAAACCAGGTAAACAGGATCAGCTCCGGGTAGTTTTTTTATAATCATTCTCTTTCGTTCATCGTATTGGTAGTAGTAGCATAGTTGCATCACCCAATCGGTATTTAGTTCAAAGGTTTGCGGGGTTGTTCCCGAAGGCATTCGTGAAAATGTTTCAGGGGGAAGTACGTACCGCAACAATCCAAAATCGTCGTAAACGTATTGGGTAATCAAAGGTTGGCTTCCATTTTGCACTTCTTTGATTATGGTTCTGCCTTGTTTGTCTGTATATTCAATGGTGCGGTTTCCGTCTTCATCAACAACACTGTTTTTATACAAGGTATTAGCCGTATAGCACCCTTTTTTTACCAATTGGTTGGTTTCAGAAACGTTCAGCAGGTAGGCTTCGTAGTTTTCAGCGTTGGTAGCATAAGTATAGTGCAAAGCATGATCATGTTCTAAACTCCAATCCAGACCGGGATTGCTCTGATCCACTACCCGATTCAAAGGCGACCCGTCAAAATTTTTATCTGAGTACGGGAAATCTCCGTCATCGTCACCATAAAAGCTGCTATAAAATGATTCTATTTCATCAATGGGAGTGGGGCGGAAGCCACCGGGACCACTTTCGCCATCCTGGGCAATAGCGTATCCCAGGTATTCAATCTTTTTTCTCCCTAAACCATCGTACACTATAGGCACAATTACATCATTACCATAGGCTGAGGCTTTAACCAAAGTTTGCTGAATTTCACGGCCAAGGCCATCAAAGTAGGTAATGCTCTCCTTCCAGTCTTGCTCATAATCAATCTCATTGTGAACGGGGATATTTTCTGTATAATTGTTACGAATGGGCTCAAACACCCTGATGTAATTCAGGTTAAATTCGCCATCGGTTACAGGCACACCACCGTTTAGCGGCAAATCGGGGTCGATGTAGGCCAAAAAATCGTTATGGCTAGTTGTTTCAAAACCCGGTACAAAAGTGATCGAAATCCTGGCTACTTCAATGTCCTTTTCATAGGTCAAAATAGTACGGATGTTCATGCCATCGTCTTGGGCGTAAACGAATAGCTGCACAAAGCAAAGTAAATATATAACTAAGAATCTTCTCATAATAGGCTCATGTTTCTGATTTACATTTTAATCACCCTTAACGTCTTGGTTAACTCATCATATTGAACCCTAAGGTAATAGACCCCGGGTTCCAGGTTTTCAATATTGATTGCCTTGACAAATCTGTTTTCGGTGGAGGTATATGTTGCGTTCAGCACTATGCTTCCCGATTCGGTAGCCAGCTGGTAGGTTATCGTGTTGTCTGGTTCAATATTTTGTATTAACAAACTAACCGTTTGCCTGGCTGGTACCGGGTACAGGCTGAATTCAACCAATCCCTCCACCTCCAGTTTAAGCCTGTCGTGTGTAATGCAGCCGTTTATGTCTTTTGTGGTAATCGCAATGGGGTATTCGCCGGGTTCAAATTGTTGGGTGGCCACTTCAATGTATGGCGTTGTGGCCGAAGTGCTCCACAGATACTCCTCAAATTGTCCGTTGGTCGTAATCATAACAAGCTCTCCTTGTTTAGCCTGTATATCGTCGCCCAAATCTACTTGTAAAGGACTGTTTATACGAACATAAATGGTATCGGCTGTAATACACCCGTGTTCATCATAGGCTTTCAGGCAATACCTGCCGGTGGTATCAACGGTGTATTGGTAGTTGCCGCCTAATTCGTTCCACAGGTATTTTGAAAAGCCGGTGTCGGCAACAATAACGAACTGATTTCCGCATATACTTGTGTCGTTTGGTAAGGCTATTTTCGGGCTAAAATCACAATCGTAGAGTTTTGTCAGGTAGAAATCTTCGTGTCGGCCATACTCAGTAGTATCGTTAAGCACTTTCATGTTATGATCGAAATTCCCGGTCAGATACAAGTAGTTAAGGCTGTCGATCAGCATGCTCCCTGCAAAATCGGTGTTGGTGTCGCCAATGGCCTCAATAAACCGAAACTGCCCTGCACCTGTGTATTTGGCAACAAAAACATCACTCGAAAACCCTGCCGACTTGACAGTAAATTCGCCCTCTTCGATTTCGCCCCTGAAACTCCCGTTCACGTATACATCGTTTAAGGTGTTCACAAAACAAGTAGCCAGGTATTCATTGCCTAATCCACCAAAATTCCTGCCCCAGAGCAGGTCTCCCTCTTGGTTGTATTTTAAGATAAACACATCAAATTTCCCTTTCGATGCCAAAGTGTCGTTTGTTTCGACCACCATTTTCCCTGAAAAGGAGCCGGCGATTATTACATTATTAAGGCTGTCGATCACAACCGACTTGCCATAATCAGCATATTGGTCGCCATGCTGCTTAACATATTGAACCGCGAGTTGCTCATCTAATTTGATAAAATAGCCATCGCTTTTTCCTCTTGATTCGAGTTTTCGATCACCTATTTTCAATGTGTTCTCAAATGATCCTGTCAGATATACATGGTCATTCCTATCAGCTTGGATGTCGTTTAGCGTATTTTTGCCATAACCGCTCATCACAACCAGCCTATTGGGATTGCCCTTTGTGTCAAATTGCAACAAAAAGATATCAGAAATCCCCTGACTTTTGTAGATCGAATCCTCGAAAACTATCCGACTAAATGAACCTGCTGCCAAAACCCCGATACCGTTTTTTTCTGCGAGAATATGTAGCGTACCTGAATTAAAGTTGCCCGGTATTTCGGCAAACCTGCTTTTTTCACCTGTTTCATTTAGCTTATCGATAAACAGCCTGTCAAAGCCTTGATGATCGGCAGGTGCAGTATCTCTGATGGCCTTGTTGTATTGATAACCTCCAATGAAACTATTTCCCGATTTGTCTATATCAATGCTTTTTATGTGGCAATAATGATCCGACTTTAGCTTATGCATCCACAAGCTGTCGCCACTGCTGTTGTATTTGGCAATAAAATAATCTTCCTGACTCCCGAACATGCGCTTATCCGACCGGGCAGTATCCTTGAAATTACCAACAAGAAACAGGTTATTGTCCTTATCTATCACCATATCGCTCACCAAATCCCAACTACTTCCTTTTGAGTTGTTGAGCCATTTGACCGACAGAGGCGTTTGGGCATAGTTTAATAGCGGGATTAGTACCACGCAATACACTAATATTAATCTGACTTTTTTCATCGAATTGAATTTTTTGTCATCCTGAAGCCTTTGGGCGAATGGCAGCTACTGCTTCCCTTCTGCTTTTAGTTCGCTGGTTAATAGCTGTATTTGTTGCATAAGCTCGTCTACCATTTTCTTTTGCTCATCAATTTGTTTTTGCTGGGCTATGGTGTACAGGGTGAGTTCTTCCACTTTTCTCAACAACACATCGTCCATGTCGCCTACATTGTAGCCTTCTTCTTTAAACTCCTTAGCCGATTTTACTTCAGGCAAGTGTTTGTTTTGGTTAACAAATTTTTCGAGGTCGTACAACGGCATTAGTTTGTAGTCGTCCTGAAAAACATAATCGGAAGCCGGGACGTTTACGCTTATTTTAAGCAGTTTGGCGTTGATATCGCCATTCACGGCGAGCATAAAATCTTCGTTGGGCTGTGTCCCAATTCCCACGTGACCTCCGTCATAATAAATATCGCTTGTTCCGCAGGGTAGCCAGGGACTTGGGGTGGGTATGTCTACCTCAACCCATTTTCCATTTCCTGACGCATCGCTTTGGAGTAAATATCCTGCCTGGGGTGGGTCAAGCTCATTGAATAAGGTAAACATGGTGGTGGTAATATTGCCCGTTACACCCAGCTCTGCAATCACGGCATTGCCCTCAACAAAAAGTTGTTTGCTAAACGCCAGGCCATTTATGTGTAGCAAGTACTCGGGACTACTTGTGCCGATGCCTACCTTGCCATACTGCCCGTTTAAGGTCATTATCGTGTTTTCAATGCTTCCGTTTGATGCGGTAAACTTCAAATTTCCAATCCCCTTTGCGTTACCCCAATGTATTGTGGCACCTTCCTCCTTAAAATCCAATATTTCTAATAAGCCAATATTCCCATTGACAAGGAGTGCTTCTGCCGGAACAGTGGGGGGGGAAGTAGGAGTTATGGTAATTTTATTGTCTCCCTCGTAAACAATACTGTTGCCAATGGTTAGGGTTTCTGCATTCATCCATTTGGTTAAAAAACCTGTGGTAACATTTTCCCCGGCGAGCACATTCCGTGCTTCCCTATCCGGTGTTAATTGCACCGGACTTTCTTGTCCAAACAATAGATTCTCATACATGTTCGCCAGCAATAGAAACAGCAGAATGTAAAATACTTTTTTCATTTTTTGTTGATTTAAATTATTGTTGATTTCAACTTTCAAGAATATTCCTTTAATCTCTTTCCCGAAATACCTGAAAGTACCTAATTTTTACTAAAAAGAACGATTAGAATGTCTACGTAGTTGATGCGAGAAACC
>DJVY01000222.1 GCA_002440885.1 Bacteroidales bacterium UBA6244 | reverse complement strand
GCAGTGTCTTTGGATGTCCACTTCCAGTCGCCGAGCGACAAGATGCTTTGAAATTCCAGGTTGTCGGTAATGCGATAACCAAATTCTATTTCAACACCTTGATGCAAAGCATTCATGTTGTTGATGTTAGCAGTAAGTCGTGTGGTTGGATCATCAGGGTCGGGATAAGTAAAAGCCCTGTCGGTGGGTTTATTTTCCCAGATGGTATAGTAAGCGTTAAAGTTCACCGTAACACGCGGAGCCACATAACTATAGCCAACTTCGATAGCCTTTACGCGTTCATTTTTGATTTCCAGAAACAGATGGTTTTCGTAGTCAAATATATTGTTAAATCGTTGTGCTTTTGAAATATACCCAACATTGATGAAAGCGTTCATGCGTTCATTCAGGTTGTAATTTGCACCTCCTTTTATGGTGAATCCGGGTAAATACTTCCATTGCGATTCGTTGGTTTTTAATCCGGGGGAGTTACGGTCGTAAGTAACGCCTTGATAATTAATTACGGTGTTGTAGGCAATTACAAGGGTGGTATCGCCAACCTGCAAGGTTTTTGGGATAAAATAGTCGATACGCTTGTTCCCCGACATTGAACCGGAAAGGTTCAGGAATGCAGTAAGGCTTCCTTTCTGGTATTTTAGTTGTGCAAAAACTCCACCCCAGCGCACCAAAGCATCATTATAGTAACCGATTTTGTCGCCGTTGTGTTTTTTTGTTGTGTCATTATTTTCATTTTGGTTGCCCGAGTCGAGGTAGTAATCACCCCCAAAGAGGTCATAAATTTCGCGGTAATGCTCACCCTTATATGTTCTTAAATCAACACCTCCGGAGAGTGTGAAAGTTTGGTTGATTTGGTAATCAAAAGTAGAAAGCAATCCGAGCCAGAAATGGTTGTTCACAGCGTTGCGTAGAATTCCTGTCGAGATTTTGTTTTTGTTAAACCCACTGGGGATATTCATGTTCGAGTTGTAGGGTTTTTGCAGGTTTTGCTGGTTGGTGTTGGTGTCGACTGAAGGTGTTGGTGAAAAAGAGCGGCCGCCACCGGAGCCGATGCTCAGGTAGAGCACATTTGATATGTAGAGTTTTTCGTTCACACTCCAGAAATCGCGCAAGCTGAATTGTGGTTTGTGGTAGTAATTGTTGGCTGTGCTTACTGCCGAAGCTTCCGGGTAAATGGTGTCGGTATCGGTGATGTAAGCCCGGCTCAGGTAGCCCCAGTTTGGGTTGTAACGGAGTCCCATGTTGGTAGGAATTCCATTGGCTCTGAGGGTGTCGATATATCCTGCGCTCATCCCGATTTCTTCAGCGTA
Source organism: Bacteroidales bacterium UBA6244 (assembly GCA_002440885.1). Lineage (GTDB taxonomy): Bacteria > Bacteroidota > Bacteroidia > Bacteroidales > F082 > UBA6244. The sequence goes on along the minus strand of DJVY01000222.1, from coordinate 5,996 downwards.
TTCGGTGTCGTAGGCTGAAACACGCTTTTTATAACTTCTCTGCCCGTGTTTTTGTGGTGCGCCCATCGCTGTTAGACTGATTACGTGCTTTCCAATTTCTTTATCGACACGCAAAAAGTAAAACCATCCTTCTGAATAGGTTTGGTCTACCCATCCATTCCAGTTTTTATAAGATCCGGCGAAGGTCACACCCCAACCGTTTTTAAGTCGCCCGGTTGTCATTCCCAAGCTGGTTCTTGTATATCCATTTGAGCCGATTTCCTGTTTCAGGCTAATCCCTTTTTTGGCCTCAATACCTTTTGTAGTAATATTGATCGTTCCTCCTACCGATGGTATGGCCAGCTTTGACATGCCTAATCCGCGTTGAACTTGTGTGCTACGCATCACGGCGTCAAGGCCAAACCAGTTCGACCAATATACCCAGCCGTTCTCCATGTCGTTAACAGGTATTCCATCAAGCATCACGGCTACATTGCGTTGGTTGAAACCACGAATGTTGATACGCGCATCTCCGTCACCCCCTCCTGAAGCAGTGGCATAAACGCCGGGAGTTGAATTAAGCAGGAGCGGAATGTCCTGAGCGGCCAATTGCTCCTCAATTTGGGCCGGAGTGATATTGGAGAAAGCAATGGGAGTTTCCCTTGTTCGGGCAATATCGCCAACTACCTCTACTTCGTTTAAGGTAACCGTGTTTAATTCAAAATTGATGAACAGGTTTTTGTCGGCCACAGTAAACGTCTTTTTTTGGCTTATAAAACCGATATACGAGACTTCAATTTCATAAGTGCCGGGCTCTAGTTTCAGCCTGTACTCTCCATTGATGTCTGTTACTGTTCCTTGCCCAATGCCATAAATTACATTGACCCCGATAAGTGGTTCACCAATGCTTTTATCGGTAACAATCCCGCTTACGGTTCTGGTTTGAGCAAAGGTGAGAACACCGGAAAAAACGATCAGTAGCGACAGTATTGCTTTTTTCATGTGATATGAGTTATTTATTGCGATACAAAAGTACCGGCCTCGATTTTTGATGTCAACGGATGTTGATGGCTTATTAATCGTGGCAAATTCATGTTGTTATAATGAAGTTTTATTTTTACAAAGTCGCCAAAGGCTTCAAGCATGAGTGCCCGAAGCCTTTGACAAGGAAGTTATTCAATTTCGAATTATTCTACAAGTATTTTATTGGTTTTGGTAACGCCTGAGTCGAATTTTACAGTTACAAACAACAGCCCTTTGAAGTTATTCTTGATGTCGAAGTTTGCTTCGAACAGGGTGCTGCTAAATTCAACTTGTTCCATGACACGGCCTGACAGATCAAACATTTGAACTGATTTGATGGGCTCATTGGCCTTTACGGTAAATTGTTGGTTAGTCACGGGGTTTGGATATACATCCATTTCTACCTGGATCTGAGTTTCGTCAATTCCAAAAGTTGTGCAGTCGCAGTGATGAAATCCCAATGAGTCGAAGGTGTTTTCAGGAAGTGAATCCCATTGCATATCGACAACAAAGTAAGGATCAGGATTTTCAGTAACGCCATAGGATACATTACCCTTGCGTTGCAACGTGTGGTCTTTTGTCCAGGCAAGCCAGAACAATGGCCCTACGATGTAGTTGGTGATGGTGTACTGTGTGGGATTTCCTCCACTGTTGTAGGTGATGGTGGTGTCGTTGATGTTTCCCCATCCGTTGTCATCACTGGTCATAGGCGGTCCAATAAACCCAAACACGTCGATAATTTCACCTGTCAGTTTCTCCAGGGTAACAGCATCGTTCCCGTTGAAGTACATCATTTTATTGATTTCATAAACCGGGCATAAAAAAATGTCGGCTTTTTCTTGCAAGGCGGTGTCAACGGGAACTTCTTGTCCTGTGCCAAGCGGGTCGCGTTTGTCGAGAACTACTACAAAAGTGCCTTTCGACTCAATTGTACCTGATAGCCCCACGCCATTAGGTTCAAAACCACCATTTGAATAGCGAACCAATTGATAAGCACTCAGATCGATGGCGTTTGCTGTTGGGTTGTAAATTTCGATCGCCTTGTTATTGCCCGAACCTTCCACATATTCAGAAATAAATAACTCTGAACATTCCTGTGCGAACCCGGCAAAGGTAAACAAAGCGATAACAACAGTAAGTAATTGTTTTTTCATTGGTTTTAAATTTTAATTAACAATGTTATTTTGTGACAAAAGTAACAACAAATATTTATTTGAGTTCATACTTAACAATTTATTCATCGTTTTTATGCCCCACTATGTCTAAGGTTGTGTGTTTGGGGGCGTGTCGGTCATGGCGCGTAACAGGTCGATGGCTTTTTTTATGCTTTTTACGTGCTCAAAACGAAGGGTCAGGCTTTCTTTTACCTGTTTCATGACACAGATTTTTGGGTTCGACTGCAAGAAAGAAAGTACCCGGCCAAATGCTTCCGACTGAAAATAGGGGGAGTTTTGTGTGCCGGTGAAATAGCCCGACATGCGGTTGTTTTTTAAATAGAGTTTGGTGAAACCAATGCGCCGGGCGAGCCACCGCAGTCTGATGCTGTCGATTAGGTCGAGCACTTGCTGCGGCATTGTTCCAAAGCGGTCGGCGAGGGCGTCAGCGAACTGTGTGAGCTCTGCTTCGGTCTCCAGTCCGTCCAGCTCTTTATACAAGCTCATACGTTCGGTGATGTTTGAGATGTAAGTGTCCGGGATAAGGATTTCGAGGTCGGTTTCAATCTGGCAGTCTTTTACGAAAGTGGAATCCTTTGTTTCTTGCTTATAAAGTTCACCGAACTCATCTTCCTTGAGTTCCTGAATGGCTTCGTCCAGAATCTTTTGGTACATCTCATAGCCGATGTCGGAGATAAACCCGCTTTGTTCGCCTCCGAGCAAGTTTCCGGCTCCCCGGATATCGAGATCGCGCATGGCGATGTTGAAGCCGCTACCCAATTCGGCATGTTCTTCGAGTGCCTTGAGGCGTTTGCGGGCTTCCTGCGTGAGCGAACCCAAAGGGGGTGCAAGCAGGTAGCAGAACGCCTTTTTGTTGCTTCGTCCCACCCGGCCACGTAATTGGTGGAGGTCGCTGAGACCGTAATTCTGTGCATCGTTGATGATAATGGTATTGGCATTGCTGATGTCGAGACCAGATTCGATAATGGTTGTCGACAGCAGTACATCGTATTCGCCATCGATAAAATCGAGCATGATGCGTTCCAGCTTGCTGCCTTCCATCTGGCCATGAGCCACCGCTATGCGCACCCCGGGGATGAACTTATGCAGCATTTCGTACACATCAAGGATGTTGTTTACTCTGTTGTGTACAAAAAACACCTGTCCGCCGCGCGACACTTCATAGTTGATGGCGTCGGTAATTACTTCTTCACCAAACGACCTTATCTCAGTGTGTACCGGATAGCGGTTGGGAGGTGGGGTGTTTATAATGCTCAGGTCGCGTGCCCCGAGCAACGAAAACTGCAAGGTGCGGGGGATAGGCGTGGCCGTTAGTGTCAGGGTGTCGACATGCGCTCGTTTTTGACGAAGCTTTTCTTTTGCTGCCACACCAAACTTTTGCTCTTCATCCACAATAAACAGTCCCAGGTCTTTGAAGCGTATGTCCTGACTCAACAGGCGGTGGGTGCCAATGAGGATGTCCAGCTCGCCCGACTCCAGCCTGAGCAGGGTTTCTTTTTGTTCTTTTGCCGATTTAAACCGGTTGATGTAGTCGATGTTTACCGGGAAATCCTTGAGGCGGTCGCTGAAAGTTTTAAAGTGTTGCAGTGCCAGAATGGTCGTGGGTACCAGCACCGCTACCTGTTTGCTGTCGGTAACAGCCTTAAAGGCCGCTCTGATGGCGATTTCTGTTTTTCCAAACCCGACGTCGCCACAAACGAGCCTGTCCATAGGGTAGGAGGCTTCCATGTCTTTTTTAAAGTCGATGGTGGCCTTGAGTTGGTCGGGCGTGTCCTCATAAATAAAGGAAGCCTCTAATTCGTTTTGCAGGTAGGTGTCGGGCATATACGGAAAGCCGGCGGCTGCTTTTCGGCGTGCGTAAAGCTTGATCAGATCGCGGGCGATGTCCTTAACTTTTTTCTTGGTTTTGTTCTTCAGGTTGGTCCAGTTAGCTGAACCCAGTTTGTTCAGCGCAGGAGGAACGCCGTCTTTTCCAATGTATTTAGAGATGCGGTGCAACGAGTGAATACTCACGTAAAGCAGATCGTTGTTCTTGTACATCAGCCGGATAGCCTCCTGTTTTTTTCCGTTGTTATCGATAATTTGCAAGCCATCGAATCGGCCTACGCCATGATCGATGTGGGTGACGAAATCGCCCGGAGTGAGGTCGTAAAGTTCTTTAAGTGAGAGCGCTTCCTTTCGCCCGAACCCCTCGCGTAGTTTAAACCTGTGGTAACGACCGAAAAGCTGGTGATCGGTATAACAGAGCCATTTTTGGTCTTCATCGACAAACCCTTGACTCAAACTGTGGTTCACCGCGACAAACCGAACCCTTTCTCCCTCAGGATAATCAGCTTGCAGGTCCTCGAATATGCTGTAAAGCCGCTCGGTCTGCTTGGGGTTTTCAGAGAAAATAAGGCAACGAAATCCCATGTCGTGGTGTTGCCTGATGTTTTCGATGAGGAGGTTGAAATTTTTATTAAAAGCGGGTTGTGGTTTTTGATTAAACCTGATTATTTCGGTGTTTGATTCGGATTGGTGTGCATTGTATTGCACGGTGTTAAAATTCAGAATCTGGTCGTTAAACTCAGAGCCGTTGGCAAACAGATGAGCCGGATCGGGGCGGTTGCTTTTGTCCTCCATGCGGTTGAATGACATCACGGCTTTCGCAAACTCCTCTTCCATAAGTTTTTGCGTGAGCTCGATGTTGTCGAGCCAAATCAAGGTATGGGCAGGGATATAGTCTAAAAAGTTGACCCGATCTTCTTTTATAAGCCGGTTTTGAACATTCGGCAACAGTGAGATTCGCTGCATAATCTGAATCGATCGCTGTGTGGCCGGATCGAAGCTGCGGATAGATTCAATTTCATCGCCAAAAAACTCGATGCGATAAGGGTGGTCGTTGGAGAAGGAAAACACATCCACAATACCTCCGCGGATAGCAAATTGTCCAGGTTCGGCAACGAAATCCACGGGTTCGAAATCAAATTCACTGAGTATTTCCACCACAAAATCGAGCGAGACAGATTCGCCCACTTTCAGCTTCATCAGGTTTTTGCTCAGGTAACGTTTGGTAATTACTTTTTCCGTCAAGGCCTCGGGGTAGGTCACCACGATGGTTTTCCTATCGTCGTTCATAAACCTTTTAAGCACCTCTGTGCGTGAAAGCTGATAAGAGGCATCCGTATTTTCCGGTTCGTATGGCCTTTTGTAAGAAGTGGGATAAAACAGCACCCGTTTTTGATTGAAATCGGTGTCGCTGTCGGCAAGCAAGCGCTCAAGGTCGTTGTACAGGTAAGCCGCCTGTTCTTTGTCGGGAACCACCACAACATGTTGCTGTTTACCCGGCAGTTCGAAAACAGAAGCAGCAATCAGAGCGATGCCAGATCCATGCACCCCTGAGAGTTGAATTCTGGTCCTTTTTTCTCCCGAAAGCGCGTGCAACCAGATCACGCCGGGGTGTAAAGCAAAGGATGTGGTAAGACTCGCTGACTTCATGAAATGGAAAATAGGGCGCGAAGTTACGAAAACTCTGCCAAAAGGAGCCGAATGTTTTAAATGCAGACAGCAATGCAGCAGCAGGAGGGAGAGAGATGCAACTGAGGGGTGAGAGAGAAAAAGCTGCCGGACTATTTGAAATCATTGAAAAATGCATACCTTTGGCAGACATTAACCAAAACGATCTGAGAACCATGGAAATATACCTGCTAAAGAAATTACCTGAACTACAAGTTACATGGAATGGAGAGCAACTGTTCAATTTATCCAATAATAACGGAAATAAGCAAAGGAGTGAGATTGTGCACTCGTTACACACAATCCCCCTACCATAAAAATTCG
>DJVY01000093.1 GCA_002440885.1 Bacteroidales bacterium UBA6244 | reverse complement strand
CCAAAGTTTAAAAAAGGAATAAAACGAACCTTTGCAGATGTCCACTTGGTGTCGTAAAAAAAGAGGCTGACCTTTCGGCCAACCTCTTTTCATTCAATAACCATTATTGAGATTAGTTAATTACATAGGGATATCCCATTACAGCGGCGTCAGTAAATCTGGTCATGTTGTATTCACCCATGATGTCGTAAATCATACCGTTGGTACCAAAGCCAACCGATTTTGCATCGTAACCTAACAGACGTAAATAGGCTGTAAGGAAAGAACTGGTTTGACCGGTATAGCAATATACCGCCACCATTTTATCCGTTGGAATTGTTTTCAGGCTTGCACTCAATTTAATATCAGCTTGTGGTGTGTATTGTACGGCACCGGGAACGTGGCCTGGAGCGGCATACTGATCAGCTGGCCAGTAGTTTACAATGTAATAGTTAGATAGAGCGGCAAAAAGATTGGCGCTGGTCACGCTGGCAGGAGTATAACCTTCAGCAATAAGTGTATTGGCGCGTGCTTCAAGGATTTCAGCTCCTGTAGTTTTTCCGGTGCTTAATTTAGGCATGTCTCCGGCAGGATTTTTAGCTGTAGCTGTAGCTGTAAATTGGGTTGCGAAATTGTTTCCAATATTGCTGTTCCATGATCCTGCAAAAGTTTCATTCCATGAAGCCATTCCAAATTTCATAGCAAAAACTTTTTCGTAACCCAATAAGCGAAGAATAGAAGCAGCATAGCTTGCCGACTGACCACTATAGCACACGAGCGCCACTTTTGAAAAAGGGGTCAGGTCTTTTGCTTTGATGTGGGTGATAATATCAGCATAGGCCACATTAACGGCGCCTTCGATATGGCCGGTAGCGAAATCGGCTGCACCTCTGATGTCCATGATGTAAATTTGGTTGGTTAGTTGCAACGAACGCACATCCGAAGCCGCAATTAATGTAGGCATATCGGTATTTACAAAATCTTTGCCCAGAGGCGAATCGGTTGATTCTAAGAAAGTAGCCAATACTTCCGATTCATTAATAGCAACCGGATCGTCAGAATCCTTTTTACAGGATGAGAACATGAGAAAACTTGAAACAAGTCCCAGGAGAATTAAATAACTAAATTTCTTCATTGTGTTGTGAGGTTAAGTTTATAAAATATTTAATTTAATTGATCTCTATTTTATTTAAGTTCATTTTTGCTTTCAAACCAATGCTCAGGAAGTTTTCCGTCGACGGTAACATGTCCGGTGGCCTCTTTTTCCCACTCGAGCAAATCATCCATAAACAGATAATGTTCCTTGTTAACCAACCCGCCGTCTTCGTTGCGGATGTGGCAATTGCTGGTACAGTTTTCACCTTCACCGTATACCGTTCTGCTGGTCCAACGCAATATGTTGTGAGGCGATGTATAATTATAGGTAGGTTTTGAGTTAAAATTAGCATATTCTGCAACACCATATAAGACCCAGTTATCGGGAGCAGCCAAGGTACGTCTAACTGTCACAAAGTTAAGGGTAGGTTTCAGGTCTTTAAGTGGATTAACAGCGATTTTGTAATCCATATAGGCTGGGATTCTAGCTCCTTCACCGTGTATATGGCAGCTTCCGCAATTGTTATAATCCTGTGAGTGACACACCTGACAGTTAAAATGGTTGATGTGTCTTTCGTGATACAGGTTACTTGTTTTTAAATTGGTATGACAATCTTCACACTCAGGTAATTTGCTATATGCATAGCGTTGTTCCACTTTTTCAGTTCCGCCGTGCATTTCATGACCGCTATGGCAGCCTAAACAATCAAATCCGGCATTGGTGAGGTGGACGTCAGGAGATGTGCCGGGTGCAACACCCAGGTAGGCATGCCCACCACGCGAGGTATGACAGCTTACACATACATTGACCATGTCGGGAGTTTTGGTAAACTTATGCCCTGCGGCCAAACCACCACCTGCAATCGGAGGGCGAACGATATGACAATTACCACAGGTTCCGTGACAAGTGGCACAGTTTTTATTGTACCCTTCAATTTGGTGTGCAGGTAACTGATCAAAATCATCTGCTCCGCTTAAACCACTACGCATGGCCACGGCCCTCATTTGTCCGTAACCGTTGTGCAGGCTGTTGCCGAAGGTGCTTGTGGCATCTTCGTGACATGCACCACAAGTTTCAACAAAATTCGCTGATGGATGGGCTATAAAGTCACCCGAGTGAGCTTGTAACTTGTCGCCAACGTTGTCGACACCTCCATGACAGGCTGTACAGCCCATGCTATAATGACTTGATGCTTTAAATTCCTGAAAGCCTTCGCCACCCATATAAACGCGGTCGTAGGGTTCATAATGTGGTGCAGAACCACCACAGCCTCCGGCCGGAGCAGCAGTGTCAGGAGAATACACCTTTTGTAAGTGAGCATAATTGGTATGACACTCAATACAGGAGGAGTAACCTGCTTCAACGGGCTCCTGGGGATCTTCACTCTTCGTACAGCTAAGGACAGTAAGCATCCCTAAAGCAAACAAAATCAGACTCAATCTTTGAATAATCTTCATGACTATTAAGTATTATGGTTTCCTTATTCTTTTTGGTAAATATCCGACTGTTTTTTTTCCTGTGAATAAAATAACATTAGTCATAGGTAGGATAAACTAATGCTTTTGGTCATGTGATTTCTTGATACAGGTCAAGTTTTTGATTGATATTTTTGTACTTTTGTAAAATAATCACTACAGGATACTATGTTAAACCGAGACCAATACACAGGCTGTACCGTAAGTATGGGAACCAGTCGCTGCTTTGAGAAGCTAAGCGAAGAGGAACAGTCGGTTCTTGACGCCAAATCGGTGATTATATCTTACAAAAAAGGGGAGATTATCACCAAAAAAGGCAGTTTTGCCTCGCATGTTATGTACATGGTTAGCGGGCTGGCCAAAGTATACCTGGATGACGGAGTCAACGTGCTGGTACTTAAAATAGTACCTCCGGGTAAGCTGTTTGGGTTATCCTCGCTTAGCGAAGAAAACACGTCTTTTCAGTACTCATCGATGGCCTACATGGATTCTGAGATTAAACTGATTGAGGTTGGGGTATTTAAGGAAATGCTCGAGAAAAACTCCGCTTTCGCCAAAGAAGTGATCGAAACGCTGAGTGCCAATAACGCCCAGATCAACGGGCGGTTTTTCTGTCTGACTCATAAACAATCATACGGACGGTTAGCCGATATCATTCTGTGTTTGTCGGATATGATTTTCAAGACCACGGAGTTTTCTCTTCCCTTATCAAGAAAAGAACTCGCCGAGCTCTCTGGCATGAGTGCCGAAACTGTGGTCAGGATGCTAAAAAAGTTTAATGACGATGGCCTTATCGCTCTGGACGGCAAAAACATACAACTCAAGGATTATTCACGCCTCAAGAGAATTAGCGAATCAGGATAAAAAAAATCCTGACGAGAGATGAACTCCTGTCAGGATT
>DJVY01000021.1:4269-4401 GCA_002440885.1 Bacteroidales bacterium UBA6244 | reverse complement strand
AAGTTTCTTCAAGCGGGGTAATCGGGTCAAAACTGTGCATCACATAAAGGTCGATGTAGTCAGTACCCAATCGTTTTAAGCTCTGGTTACAGCTATCGATGATGTGCTTGCGCGACAAGCCAACATCGTTGA
>DJVY01000021.1:0-4206 GCA_002440885.1 Bacteroidales bacterium UBA6244 | reverse complement strand
TGGCTCCTAAGCAAAGTTCGGATACCATTAATCCTGATTTTCCTAATTGTCTGTACTTCATTTTTTATGTTTTTAAGTGTAAATTATTAAAAATTAAATGTTTATGTAATATGCTTTAACTCAAATGCATTTGCCAACAATTCAAATGATTTTCTGCGCGCCTCATAATCAACAGACATGGAGGTAATCATAATTTCATCGGTTTCAAAATCGTTTGATAATTTAATGAGTTGTTCTTTCACATCATCGGTCGTTCCCGAAATGATGCGTTCTTTATTTCTTTCTATTATTTGTTGCTCAAAAGGGGAGAAACTATAATTCTTGATAAAGTTTCCATCTTTAAAATCATTGAAATTACCTTTTTCAAATTGCACAAAAACGAAATCAATAAACTTACGCATTTGGTTTGCTTTTTCTTCGGTTTCGGCACAAACTACCTGAACGGCAACTATTACCTGAGGTTCAGTATTTTCGGCTGATGGTTTAAAATTCTTCCGGTATGTTTCTGCCACTTGTGGACTGACAAAACCGTTTATAAATTTGGCAATGCTAAGTCCCATTCCAAATTTAGCGGCAATTAAACTGCTACTGCCACTGGAACTTAGTATCCATTGCGATGGAATTGTAGTTGCTCGCGGTGTCGCGAGCAGCGAGCCGTATTTAGTGGCAGCCGTATCCTTGAAAAAATGTTGCATGTATTCTAACTGTTGCAAATAACTTGCCTCGCTAAAATCGTTTGAAGGGTTAAGGATTGAAGAGGTAATCCGATCGGTACCCGGAGCGCGTCCAATTCCTAAATCAATCCTATTGGGAAAAAGCACTTCGAGCATCCTGAAATTTTCAACCACCTTTAAAGCGCTGTGATTTGGCAACATAATGCCACCCGAGCCAATACGAATGGCGTTGGTTGCATCGGCCAGTTTTACCATCAGCACTTCGGGTGTAGAACCGGCAATGAGCGCGGAGTTATGATGTTCCGATACCCAAAAGCGGTTATAACCCAATTCTTCGGCCAGTTTAACCGTTGCAACCGTTTCATTAATAGCATCTTTGGCATTGCCGCCCGGTCTGATGACAGATTGATCGAGTATGCTTAATTTTAATTTTCTCATTTTTTAAATGATATTCTTAACCACAAGTTTTTATTTTTTGGCAAGAATTTTATTTATAGTTATTTGCTCAATGCAGCCATTTGCGGAGCAGCATATCGTTGGCCTACGGCCACACCTTTGGGAGCAATTTCATCAATGGCCTTTAATTCTTCTTTGGTTAGCATAACCTGTAATGAACCGATATTTTCTTCAAGATACTTTCTGCGTTTAGTGCCTGGAATAGGAACAATGTCATTGCCTTGTGCCAGCAACCAGGCCAGGGCAAGTTGAGCAGCAGTACAGCCCTTTTGATGGGCCAATTCTTCTATTTTTTTTACTAAATGAAGATTTTTTTCAAAATTTTCACCTTGAAAACGAGGTGAAAACCGGCGGTAATCATCTTCCGCCAAATCATTAAAAACTTTGATTTGACCGGTTAAAAAGCCTCTGCCTAAAGGACTATACGGAACAAAACCTATCCCCAATTCCCTGCAAACAGGCAATATTTCATCTTCCACATCACGGCTCCACAACGAATATTCTGTTTGTAAAGCCGTAATTGGATGAACAGCATGTGCTTTGCGAATAGTTTCCGGTGAGGCTTCTGAAAGTCCTAAGTAGCGAACCTTACCTTCCTTAACCAATTCTGCCATTGCGCCTACCGTTTCTTCAATGGGCGTATCTGGATCCACACGATGCTGATAATACAAATCAATGCAATCTATGTCTAAGCGTTTAAGGCTGGCATCGCATGCTTTTTTTACATATTCAGGAGTGCCGTTTATGCCTAAGTAATTTCCTTTTTCATCACGCACATTTCCAAATTTTGTGGCTATGATAAATTTATCTCTTTGTCCCTTAATAGCTTTGCCTACCAATACTTCATTTTCACCTACTCCATACATATCGGCAGTGTCTAAAAAAATAAGTCCCATTTCAAGAGCTTGATGAATGGTTGCAACCGATTCTTCATCATCCCGGTGGCTGTAAAATTCAGACATGCCCATACAACCAAGTCCTATAGCAGACACTTCTAATCCCTGGTTTCCTAATTTTCTTTTTTCCATAATGCTTTTATTTTAAAATGAATTTATTTTCCCCTTACTTTAATTTGCTTTTCCATGCCTCAAATTCAATGGCTACAATTCGCTGCCCTGTTATTCCGTTGCTTTCATCGGACGAAAGAAATACAATTGGTGCAGCCATCACATTGGGGTTTAATAACTGAAAATGTTGAATAATTTCTTCCCTAAACTCATCTGGTATCATGCCTGTTTCAGTAGCACCTCCAGGGAGCAACATATTAACAGCAATATTTTTTTCCTTTAAATCTTCTGCCATAATCAGTGACAACGATTCGGCACCTGCTCTTGATGGGCCATAAGGCACAAATCCTTTGCGGCGCATCGTTTCGTGGTTCATGGATATGTTGATGATTTTTCCTTTGCCGGCTTGCAAAAAGAGGGGTACAAAAGCTTTGGCAACCAGAAAATACCCGGTGAGATTGGTGTCGATGAGGTTACGAAATCCTTCGGCAGTTATTTTATAAAATGGCTCTGGCTTTGTTAAAAACGAAGGATTCACCGTGCGCATACCAATACCTGCATTATTCACAAGCACATCTAATATTCCCCATTTTTTTGTCACCCACTGTACGGCGTTTTCTATTTCGGTTTCGTTTCTCACATTCATCACCAGTCCGTATGCTTCTGCATTAAGCGCTTTTACTTCTTCAACAGCTTTATGGATTTTTTCTTCCGAGCGCCCGGTAATTAGAACCGATGCCCCTGCTGCAGCCACAGCTTTTGCCATGGCTAAACCAAGGCCTGAAGTGGCTCCTGTAATAATAATTTTTTTCCCTTGAAGATTGTCTGACATTATTTTAAGAATTTATTATTTTCAACATATCTTTTTCAATGGCTTCCGGCTTAGTGGTTGGTGCATATCTTTCTACCACATTTCCATTTTTGTCAACCAAAAACTTGGTGAAGTTCCATTTGATTTTGCTTCCCCCAAAGCCGCCTTTTTTACTTTTCAAATAGGTGTAAACAGGATGTTCATTCTTCCCGTTTACATCAATTTTTTCTGTAAGCTGAAAGGTTACTCCGTGATTGATTTTGCAAGCTTCTTCCACCGTTTCATTTGTTTCGGGTTCCTGGTTCAAAAACTGAGCGCTTGGAAAACCCAACACAACCAAACCTTTGTCTTTATATTTTTGATGCAATTTTTCCAAACCGTCAAATTGCGGGGCAAGCCCACATTTTGTAGCTGTGTTGACTATCAATACAGTTTTGCCTTTGTAGCTTTTCATTTCAAGGATTTCTCCATTGGGCTTTTTAGCTTTTAGCTGATAAAATTGGGATTCCATGATATTTCTGTTCTTAATGTTTACATTGTTGCTTTATCTGAAAAGACAATACTTAGCATGACGCTTATGGTTATTATGCCCAAAAAGAAAACAACCAGAGATAATTTATGTTTATGTGATATTTTGCCGTACCTAAAAAGCAAATACCCAATTGTAATGTTGAACAAACCCCATATTACATTGATTGTTGGTGCCGAAAGTCCCTGTCCGGGCGGATCAGCAAATGGTGATGGAAAAGGATTACCGGAAATTCCATTCACAAAATGGGGTACTGCATTTGCAAGAAATATTCCTGCAAAAAACGCTGCTACATAATGATACCACTTCATGTTTTTTTGTTTTATTTAATTGTTCCTTTCCATTAAATTCATCCAGACTTCCTTTTTCAGAAAACTACCATCTACGTTTTCTTCCATCTTCAAAAACATTGAAAAAGGCACAGCGAAAGAAAGAAGATCTTTATCCACATGGCGGCGTGCGGAAATATCCGTCAAACCGATGACTGCACGAGGTTCTTTAGACTTTGCTTCGGCGTAAGGAATAATCCCCAGGGTCTGGCAGCCTGCGCCAAAAGGCATAATCACGCTTGGGCCGATGCCTCTGTCATAATTTGCGAGGACAGACAAAGCAGATAACTGTTCAACATTTGCCAGAAAGACAACCACTTCAGGGGTTTCTTCTTCTGTCAATTGATCCAGTGGTTTAAAAACAACATAAGTTGCCGGCACTTCGGTCATAGGCAAGGCA
>DJVY01000060.1 GCA_002440885.1 Bacteroidales bacterium UBA6244 | reverse complement strand
TCATTGTCAACTAAATCAGGCTTGGTTCGTAGTTAAAAATTCATCCACAATTTGTTGGTGGTCAAACGCCAGTGCAGGGAGTTCGGTTACGGGAAACCAACGCGCTTCACGGGCATCATCGCCTCCGGCTATTTCAGGGGTGTCGGTTAAACAGGCCGAAAAAACCACTGAAATGGTTCTGCCACGGGGATCTCTGTCGATGGCGCTGTAACTTTTAAACTGTTTGAGGTGTTTGCATACCAGTCCTGTTTCTTCTTTCAGCTCTCTCACCACGGCTTCTTCCAGCGTTTCGTCCATGTCAACAAATCCACCGGGAAGTGCCCATTGATTTTCAAAAGGTGGGTTTTTCCGCCTGATCAACACCAGATAATCCGCTCCACCACGCTGCCCCCTCACGAGCGCATCAACCGTTACAGCAGGCCGGGGATAGGTATATTGAAACATCATTATTCGCTGGTTAACTGTTGTTTGAACAAATTCTTTATCGACTGATGGTGGGCTTTGATCAGTCCTTTCTCGGTAATTATCCCCGTGATATATTTAGCAGGAGTCACGTCAAAAGCCGGGTTGTAAGCCTCCGATCCGGGGGAACATACCCTGACTTTTAAAAAGTTTCCATTAACATCCATCCCCGACTGGTACAGCACTTCGTCCTGACTTCGTACTTCGATAGGAATGTATTTCCCTGATTTACATTGCAAATCAAAGGTAGAGGTGGGAGCTGCCACATAAAAAGGAATACCAAACTCATAGGCCAGGATAGCCCTATCAAGGGTACCAATCTTGTTGGCCACATCGCCGTTGGCAGCTATTCTGTCGGCTCCCACAATCACCAAATCAACTTTCCCGGCAGCCATCAGCGAAGCCGCGGCATTGTCGGGGATAATGACGTGAGGGACTTTCGCGTTGTACAATTCCCAGGCGGTAAGCCGCGCACCTTGTCCGCGTGGCCTGGTTTCGTCAACATATACAAAAACCTCTTTGCCCTGTTGTTGTGCCAGGTAAATGGGTGCTAACGCAGTTCCGTAGTCCACAAAAGCCAGCCAACCGGCATTGCAATGGGTAAGCACGTTGGCTTTTTTACCAATCAAATCACTTCCAATTTCACCAATGCGCTTCGAGTCATTTTCATCCTGCCGGGCTACATTCTGGGCTTCTGCAACAGCATTTTCCGGCGAAACCAATCCGGCAAGGTACACCCTGTCGACGGCATAAAACAGGTTTCGGGCTGTAGGGCGCGTCGACTCGATATCCTGTCGTGCCTCACGGATGGTAATGGCCCGTGTGCGGTCGCGCTGCATCACGATGGCCTGTGCCATGGCAAATCCGGCGGCAGCACCAATAGCCCCGGCCCCCCGTACCACCATGTCGGTAATGGCCATGCACGTGTCCCAATAAGTTGGACACTCGTGTATTTTAAACTCAAAAGGCAGGAGGTTTTGTTCTATCATAAATACCGTTGTTCCCTCCATCCACACCGTTTGATATAATTTTTCACCGACAAGCATAAGTCATTTATTTTTCGAGGCTGCGCAAGGCCAGCCAGGTCATTAGTCCTGTTCCTGTTTCCAAAGCACTTTCATCCACGTCAAAGGTGTTCGCGTGGAGGTTTGAGGTGATGTTTTTCTCCACATTGCCCGTTCCAAGCCGATAAAAACAACCCGGAACTTCTTGCAAAAAATACCCGAAATCCTCGGCAGTGGTCCTGATGTCCAGTTCTACCACATTTTCTTCTCCCAGATAGGCAACCGCCGCTTGACGCACCCGCTCGGTCTCGGCAGCGTTGTTCACAACCACCGGATAGCCTTTATCGATAACCACTTCACAGCTAACACCCATCGCTTCAGCTGTACTTTGGGCCACCTGCTTTATCAGCTGATGAGCGGCATTGCGCCACGATTCATCAAAAGTCCTGAAAGTGCCTTTAACTACCACTTCTGAGGGAATGATGTTATGTGCGCCATCGGCCAGTACTTTTCCAAAGGAGAGGACCGCCGGAATGCGGGGCGGAGTTTTTCGCGACACGATCTGTTGTAACGCGATGATAATGTGTGCCATGGCCAAAACGGTGTCGTTTACCTTATCAGGGATAGCACCATGACCTCCCTGTCCGCGGATAGTCAGGTTGATTTCATCGGATGAGGCCATGTACGGACCGGGGCGGAGACCGATTTTCCCGGCTTCCATTTCAGGAAATACATGCTGACCCAGAATACTGTCCACCTCGGGATGCTTTAACACCCCTTCTGCTATCATTTGCTTTGCCCCACCGGGTAAAGATTCTTCAGCAGGCTGAAAAATGAATTTAACACTTCCCTGAAAATGGCCCTTCAACGACTGAAGCAGCTTTACTGTGCCCAACAAACAGGTCATGTGCACATCGTGACCACAGGCGTGCATAACGCCCACGTTTAACGATTTATAGTCGATGAGGTTGGCTTCGGTAACAGGCAGGGCATCCATATCGGCACGCAGCGCGATGGTTTTTATATCGGGCTGTTGTCCGGCAATAACACCCGAAATACCAAAACCAGCAATCCCGGTTTTGTGCGCAATGCCCCAGCTTGTAAGCAGCTGACTGATGTATTCAGCTGTTTTTTCTTCTTTAAAACTTAACTCCGGATGCTGATGCAGATGTCGGCGGATAGCCACCAGCTCAGGATAGAGGTCTTTTGTCAGTTGTTTGATGTGTTGAACTGTAATCACAGCAGTAGAAATTGTTTTGAGCAAAGGTAGGTTTTTTAAAATGAATTTACCCAAACAACAAAACGGTTAGTTCCTTTTTTGAGGTGCTGTTATTGCTTTTCTGTACCTTCTATGTGGCAACACAAGCAAAACAGCTAAAACTTCTATATTTTTTTCATCATTTTCGTTTCCCCACTCCGTGTACCTCTGTGACTTCTCCGTGCAACTCCGTGTAGCTTCCTGAAATCTCCTTTTAAGTTCCTGAGATAGCCAAAAAACGATTTCAGTATAGTAACACAGAAAAATCAGTGGAGTTTCACATAGAAGGATTCACAATATTTGAAAAAAAGATATCAAACATAGGATCAACTATATTATAGCACCTCCGAAAAAGAATTAACAAAAAAACCTATCCGCAATTTCTTAAAAAGCAGAATCTTAAATCATCGCAGAAAACCGGTCAGCTAGTGCTTACTGAAATTGAAAGTGTTCCGGTTATCATGCGTGGGACAAGCCCAGACATTTTGTGCCAATGGTGCATCGCCTTGAATTGCAAAAACTTTATCACTACCTGCCACATACAGAATATTATCATTTGACAAAGCAATGGCTGCCGGGTTTGCACCCCCAGTAATAAAACTCCATGACAATTCTCCAGTGTTAGTGTAACAATTAAATTTATCTAAACTTACCCGGTACAGCCTTCCCTTTTCATCGGTAATACAGTTATAGCCGATATTTAGGATTTCCTTCTCCACGCCGTTTTGGGAATCTATCACGTGTAAACCACTCCACACATCATATAAATAGATAAAACCATTGATATCAACGATTTTTTGCTTTTCGGAAACAGAAAGCGCTACTTTCCAGACATATTCACCTATATCCACATTTATCAATGCCAGTGAATCAGAAGAGCTACAAATCAGGTGACCATTTTGATTTACAACAATATTGTTGGCCGCAGATCCATGATAGTTTAGTTTTTTTCGCCACCTTACACTTCCATCTTCAGGATAAATAGCATAGAGATACTTCACTCCCATATCGGACTGATAGTCGTATATGGTACCATAATAACCGATGGTAATGTTACTACTGCTTGCGCCGATAACCCTGTACCACCGTGTATTTCCCTGAGGGCTTACACAATACATAGCCCGATAATAAACACCCGAGCCGTTTGTTTTAAAAATTAAATCCCCATTATCGGCCAGAGCCAACCCCCCTACTTCACCATAACTATACACTTCATTTCCTTCGTGCAGAATGGTGGTTGGCACTTCCCACTCCCAATTAAAAGCACCCGTTTCAGGGTTAATGGAATACAATTTTGTGTACGATAACATGTAAATAACCCCGTTATCATCCACTAAAATATTGCTGTTGGGATGCCAGATGGCCAAAGGTTCTGTTTTCCATTTCAAGCTGCCATCATTTTTATTTATGGCGTAAATCCGGCTCGATTCCCAGTTCAGCGTGCCGCCGTCGGCTTCGTAATACACCGTTCCGTCCTTGCCAATAGCCAGCGCCATGTTGGAGATAAACGTTGTGTTCTCAAGCGTCGGCTTGGTGTGTATCCAGAGCGTGTCGCCTACCTGTGCTGTTGGTTTTGGGTCTTCTTTCTTCGTTTCACAACTCCCAAAATAGTGGATAAGAAAAATCGCGAAAAAAGCAGATAAGATAATAGAATTTAGCTTTTTCATCATCGTATGGATTTGGTTATGATTAAAAATGAGCCTTATACGCCCACAAATGTAATTAAATCGAAAGCAAAAAGCAAGTCCTTCTCCAGTGTTTGGATCAGACAATTGGTTCAAAACGAGCCAAAAAAAAGCAGGTACAATTTCTATACCTGCTTCTCATACACATTATTAGCGTCCTTTTATCCTTTTAGGGCTTCCGCCCCGCCAACAATTTCAAGTATTTCGTTTGTGATGGAGGCCTGTCGGGCTTTGTTGTATTTAAGCTTCAGGTCTTTAAGCATTTCGTCAGCATTTTCGGTGGCTTTGTGCATGGCTGTCATGCGTGCCCCATGCTCGGCGGCAAAACTATCGAGCAGCGCTTTGTAAAG
>DJVY01000129.1 GCA_002440885.1 Bacteroidales bacterium UBA6244 | reverse complement strand
CCACTAATCAGGTCGTTGGAGTAATTGCTTGCCATTAAATTACCATAGAGAAAGTAGCGTCCTTCGTTGTCTGATTTTTTTATCCAGTTGCTATTTTCGTCCTGGTAATAGTAGTTGTAGCTGCCGTCGGCAAAATATTCCCAGTAATGATACAAGCTGTCGGTAGTGCCCTCGGAGGTGCAACGTCCGTACCAAACGCCGATAAATTCAGCACTAAAATCTTGTGTAACCTTTTCGCAGGTATAGGTCTTTGCATCGGTAATTAACTCTCCATTTAACTCAAATGTTTGGACTGAATAGTTAAGTTCCTCCTGATTTAGCAACAATATATTAAACACCATGTGGTATGAATTTCCAAGAACATCATTACCATCAATTGTAATAATGCTTCCGTTGATACTGTAGGTGTAATTACTGTTTTCGTGCCAACTTTTATTGTTGTCATCTTGCTGAATTCCGTTGGCATACAACTCGGTGTTATCCAATTTGAATTCCATACTAAATTTTGCATCGGTCAAAACGGCCTGATCATTGACCATTGTGTTTACCCAAGTGCCTTTTAGAAGTTCAGCATAGTTGGGGTCGTCTTCTTTTGCGCAGCCGCCAAAAAGGATGGTAATCAGGGCAAGGCTGATTAACAAGTTAATTTTTTTCATTTTGTCTTTAATTTATACACTGGTGTTATTCCTATTTTTATAAATTTCCATTATTTCTCATTTGTATAATTACTTCAGGTATAAATTTCGTAATGCAGTCTGCTGGTCAACACTTATGCCTAAGCCATCTGAAAAATAATTCTCAATGCTGCCATATTTTATCTGCATTTCGTCCAATGCTGCATTGAGGTATTCTTCTTTAACACCAAAGAGAGCAAGGGTAATGGAAGGGTCTCCGCCTCCATCGACAAATTGCTGGATGGTAGTTTCATACAAAGGGAGAATGTATTCATTGCTTCGCAAATAATCTTCCATAACCACTTCCTCTGGCATGCCCATAAGGGTTAATAAAGCTGCTGCTGCCCATCCCGTTCGATCCTTTCCAGTGGCACAATGGAAGAGTGCAGGCAGCTTATTTTCGTCTCCAAGCGACAGGAATAATTCGCTGTATGCTATTTTTGCACTTGGCAATGTAATGCACAGGCGATAAGTTGCTTTAAATAATTCTTCAACCTTGCCATTCCCAAGTTCGATATTTGCTTGTAGAGGATCTGATAAAAGTTCTGTCAGATTTGAGGATCCGGAAGGCGGAAGGTCAGCCAGTACATCCAGCCAAACATTATTGACACCCACAGGCAGCTCATCCGGTTTATCATTGCGCTCTGTGGCTCTACGCAGGTCATAGTCATTCTTAAGGTTGAGTTTTGCAAGCAAAAGCATATCATTTGTACTAATGTTATAGAGTTCGTTTGAGCGATATACCAGTCCTCTGGCAAAAGTAGCCCCATTTGCCGTTTTGTAACCACCCAGGTCTCGTAAATTAGGGATGGAAACAATACCTAGACTTTGTCCTGGTTCTGGTTCATTATCAATATTTTTAGAGCAAGAACTAAAGGTAATGCTTGATAATAAGATTAATAAAACAAGCATATAATTTGTATGCGATTTACCGGTAAAACTCATCATTTTATTATTTATAGAAATTTAGCATAGTTGGGATCGTTGTCTTTTGCACAGCCATTAAATAGCATGACGAGTAGGGTAAGGCTGAAGAGTGTTTTATTTTTTTTCATTTCGTTAGTTATTTAATTTTTACCATGTTAAAAAAGTCTTTAATCTGTGGCTCATCCTTGTCTTTTTTGAGAGCTTACTGCATGCCTATCGTCCCAAATATCAAAGCTGATAAATTTGTTCATGTTTTCGGTTTTAATTAACTCCAGGCTATTTTATTCATTTTCATTACTTGTCAATTGTAGAATCACGTCAGGTATTTTCTCGAAATCATCCACTTTTGAAAAGAAATAGTCTGCACCCAGTTTCATAGCCCGTGTCCTTTGGTATTCTGCCGAATAAAATGTAAGGATGATGATTTTGATGGTGTGGTTTTCTTTTCTGATTTCCTTCAACACCTCGAATCCACTTAGTCCGGGCATCTTAACATCCAATATGGCCAGATCAGGTTTTAGAAAACGCAAACTGTTGAGGGCTTCCAATCCGTTTTTGCAGGTTCCAACAACTTCAACGTGCGCTAATGGCAGAAGCATTTGCTGTAGTCTGTCAAGCATTATCTCCGAATCATCTGCTAACAATACTTGTTTCATTTTATTGGCATTAAAAATTATTATTCACGTCAGTCAACTCATTTTACTGCTCATCAAGGCATTGGAACACCTTCAAACCAACGATTCCAGATGGTTTCGAAGGTGCCATCAGCCTTCATGGCATCCAGTTTATCTTGCCATTGCTGAACTGTACTTTCAGGAGTGGTCAGCGAGAAGGCGATGTAGTCCTTGAAATTCAAGGCTTCCATATGCTGGGTCAGATTGCTCAATGGCACCTCGCTGATATCAGCCAGCCATTTAATATCCAAATCGGTCATCAACAATGCCTGAATCTCTCCGCTCATCAACTGATCAAATGCTTCCATGGAGGTGAGTGAGGTTGCAACGATGTTTTGGAAGTTGTTGTTGATCAGAAAATCATGTGTGAACCAGCCATTTGGTGTGGCGATGCTTTGCAGCGCTTTCGCCTGGTCGAGTGTTTCGATGGTCAGCCCTGAAGAAGCGAGGGTGTAAAAATAAGTTCTGCTGGTGGAAATTGGGCCAACCCATTGAAACATGTTTTCGCGTTCTGGTGTGCGGGCGGTGTTAAAAAGGGCGCTGTTTGGCAGATATTGCACAATGGCGTATGCATTATTCCATAAAGTCAGGCTGATGTTGTTAACATA
>DJVY01000157.1 GCA_002440885.1 Bacteroidales bacterium UBA6244 | reverse complement strand
TCAGGCTATACTGACCGGAGTGGGCGTCGGTGCTTTTTCCCCATACAATTGGGGCTGCAGGATTCAACAGGGTATTGTCGCTGGTTTTTATCGAGTTCCAGTGGGTGGGCTCGTCTGTTCCGATGCCTACATCTTCCCATGTTTCAAATCCCGGATTGTTTAACTGTTGCTGGGCTGATAGTCCCATAAATAGGGCAATTGCGAAAAAAACGGTAAGTAAATTTTTGATCATAATGGCAGTTGTTTTATCATGTGAAGCTTTAGAATTTTTTGACATATTTAAAGATATTCATCACAAAGCTAATATAATTTCCAGATATTACAATGATTATTCTTTAACTTAATTGCAGAGGTTGGTTCTTGTGGTCTGGCAAGGTTTGAATAAGGCAAAAAAAATGCCGGAAGGGGTAGCTCCGGCATTTTACTCGATGATTGTGGCATGTTAAAAGAGATAGGTTATCCCAATATTAATGCCCAACCATGAATAGGTGTCTTCGTTTTTGGTTTTGGCGGCCATGTTGTACTTGAAGTTCAGGTTTATGCCCGTGTTGCTACTGCTGCCGAGGTACATAACAATCCCTGCTTCCGGAGCTACGCCAAAATGCCAATCTTTTCCCTGCGTATAATACAATCCCATGAAGTCACGCGACTCGATATAATAAGTCCCCAATCCTGCTCCAATGTAGGGCATGATCGATCCTTGCGAAAAATAGTAATGCCCTGTCACCATGATTGGCATTACATTCAGATACCTGCGTTGGTATCCGTGAATTGTTCCTGTTTCGCCTACTGGTTCTTGCGTCCAGCCATTGTTCTGGTAGAAAACAGTCCAGCCGGCAATACCGCCAATAGTAATTTGGTCGGTAACATAACCGCGTCCTTCTAGGCTAAACCCTCTAAGGGTTGGTTGATTAACAAAATCGGTGGTACTTCCCACAGGAAAGGCCATGTTCCAATCAAAATTCCACATGCCACCGCCCTGAGCAAAAGCTGTGGTGCTTAAAAACAGCATGGCAGCTGCTACAAAAATATTTTTAATTCTTTTCATTTTGTTCAGATTTTGCAGGTTAGTTAGCTGTTGTGTTTAAATAAGGTGATTGGTCGAAAGCCTGGTTGATACCCTTGGTAATTCGATCTGTTATGGAGCTGCCTTCAAGCACCCCGTTGATACCTGCTGTCCAGTAAACAGGGTGGATGGTGTCGTTTTTTACGATGCGCGTGTCGTCAGGATTAAACATTTCCATGCGGAGTGTTCCTGTAGTATAGCTTGAATAATAGGGTACTGGTGGGTAATAACCCGGATATCCCCAGCCATAATCATTCCAGTAGCCCCATCCCCAATCCCAACCATAATAAGGATACCAGTAGTAAACACTGACGTTGTTGGTGATAATTCCACTGGCTAACAGCACCAGATGTGGGGTAACAGTGGTGTCCTGGTTGGTAATGCGTGTATAACCCATGTTTGCCATGTTGCTGGCGATATCGCTGAGAATGAGTGCCTGATTTTCTATTTTTTTGGCATTCTTTGAGGTGTCGATATTATAAACCGTATCGGGCATATAATATAAGGTGTAGTTCTTGAAAAAATCATGTACTGAGTCGTAGTAGTTGGTAAACACAACATCGGTTTCACTGATGCTCAAAGAGTCGTCAGGATAGCATGATTCAAGAAAGGTTAACCCTAACAGCAATGCAGCTGCGAGCATAAAATTGGTAATCGGTTTTTTTATTTTCATAATTCAATAATTGAATTTGGTTATTTTTAATGATCAAAGGTACTAAAAATGGGTATATACACCAAGGTAGTGTGATTTTTTTTTTTTTGAAATTACATCCGGATGTCATCGTTTTTGTGTTTGTTAAAATTTAAAGTTATACCCAGGTATACATTGAATCCGAAATAGTAAATGTCCATGTTGTCTTTTATCGGGCCTTGCAATACCCGGTTATCGACGGGATTGTACTCTACTGGATTGGTGAAATTGGCAATCTGCTCCATGCCTGTCCCATACCCAAACGAGAGCTCACCTCCGGCGATCAGTTGGTATTTTTTCAGAAACTCAAACTGGACTCCCGCACTGTAATGGTAGATGTCGAAATCAGTAGTGTTGATTTTATTCATCTGGTTTAGATAGCCATAGTTTACGTTTTTTACATTGTTGAAGTCGGTACGAAAACCGTTCATAAATACGGTTTTCTCATTCATTCGCCACCGGTATCCTATAGCAAAATTAATCACGTCTTTAGAGGCATCTGCCACGGAAAGCCAGTCTTTTTCTTCTAAGCGATCGTAAACAATGCTGGAGGTAATGTCGTCGCGGATAGGGGCGTCCACCATTTGGTAGGGATTAATTCGGGCAAAATACTCCATCGTAAAGTACAGCCGGTTTTTGTCGTTTCGGATATTGTAAATAAAACCCAGCGACAGCGATAATGGATATATAAGCCGGGTGTTGAGCTGATTGCCTACCATGCCGTTCGTGATAATATATCCATGAAGGAATTGTCCTGTTTCGGGGTTTGTGATGTCGCTGATTCGCTGGGTGCGCATGGCTTCTTGTTTCATCGAAAATAGTGACAGCGACCGGGTAGTCAGGTTAATGCCTAAGCGCAAATTACCGGTGGTGTAATTTAGCCCCAGCTTTCCAATGAGCCTCACATGGCTAAAACGGTAGGATTCTTCGTAGGTGCCCTCGGCCACAAATGAAGGGTTGGGTATGCTGTCGACCCAGAGGGTATCGGTCGGGGAGAAGGCCACCGCCGAATTGCCATTGCTGTAGTTAAGTTGGGCGATGGAAACAAACAGACTCACGCCAAGGCTAAATTTGTCAGATATTTGGTACGACCCTGCGGCGCCTATCCAGTTGTCGATGTAGTTGAGGTGGTAATTGAAAGAGGTGGTGTAATTTTCTTTACCTTCTATTTCGTGCAGTA
>DJVY01000240.1 GCA_002440885.1 Bacteroidales bacterium UBA6244 | reverse complement strand
CCCAGAATCACGACGATAAGCAGAAGGTAATAGGTTATTTGTAAATGCCCGGCTTCTATTTGCAGTGCGAGTGCTATCGAAGCCAACAGAGCTCCCCAAAGGTATTTTCCACGGTAAGCCAGCACTATTCCGGCTAAAACCGGAGCCATATACCCAATGGCATAAGCCTTTGAGGTGTGGCCTGCACCAAGAATAATGAAAAAATAAGATGAAAATGCAAAAGCTATTGCTCCTGCCATGCTCAACCAGGGATTGACGCGCATTACAAGCAACAAGATGAAAAATCCAAGCATATACACAAAAACGGCATTAGCCGGATAAGGCAGCCATAGCTGAACGACTTTTTTTACATGCCGCATCAGGTTGTTGCCATAAATCACCGAAATCTGCCAGGCGGGCATTCCACCAAACATAGCGTTTGTCCAGAGTGGTTCTTCTCCTGTTTCTTCCCTGAAATCCACAATTTCTTTTGACATGCCTTTCCACATGGCTATATCGTGTTGCTCAAGGCGTTTGCCCTCAAGCAAGGGATTAAAATAGGCAATCGTGATCACCAAAAAACTTAAAATGGCTGTAATTATGGCGATCAGGAACTTGGTTTTCGCTGGATTATTTTTCATTTTCGGGCTTATTACTGTCTTTTACTTCTTCAAAATCAATGTATTCGCCAATGTCGGGATCTACTCTTGGCTGATCGTTCCCGGACATATTGACTTTTACTTCACCATCCTTTGTTTTTCGTTTTTCCTGTGTTGTACCCTGCATTTTTTCCTGCATTTTACGAACATAACGACTAAGCAACCAGGGCAGTCCGTACCTAAAAAACAAGCGGAAAAGGTAGAAAATCAGGATAACCCAAAAGATGAATAACAAAAAACCTTCCATAACTGGTAAACGCAACACATTATTAAAGATGCGAAATTAGTCTTTTTTAAAGAAAATCGGGGAAATGGCTGATTGATAAAAACCTAAAAAATGGTAAAGAGCTACAAAAAAGTTGGCACAAAAAAACAGAAGGCGAATATTTCGTCACCTTCTGCTTAAACCTTAAATAAATCAAGAAACGGCCGTAAACGGTTTACATTTCGTCAGAAACCGTAAGTCTTTTTCTGCCTTTAGATCTTCTGGCTTTTATCACCTTGCGTCCGTTGGCTGTGGCCATTCTTTCTCTGAAGCCGTGTTTATTACGACGTTTTCTGTTCGATGGTTGAAAAGTACGTTTCATTGCTCAATTGAATTTTCAGGTATGTGATTCGCCAACAGCCGCTTTTGCCAGATGGCTTATTAATTACTATTTTGGGAGTGCAAAAGTAAAAACTTTTTTTAGACTGTCCAAGTCATTCTGATAAAAAACAAAAAAATTACCGGGAGTAAGCTACATTCCTCCCGGCAATAATCTCTCACAGATTAAGTTTTTTACTTTTTTGGTGCGTGTTTC
Source organism: Bacteroidales bacterium UBA6244 (assembly GCA_002440885.1). Taxonomy (GTDB): domain Bacteria; phylum Bacteroidota; class Bacteroidia; order Bacteroidales; family F082; genus UBA6244. The sequence continues at coordinate 1,204 of DJVY01000240.1, read as the reverse complement.
AGTGTTTCAACCAGATATTCCCAAAAAAGTTTTACAGTGTCAATATTTACTTTTTCGTCTGGTGAGTGCGGATGACGAATGGTTGGCCCAAATGAAATCATGTCCCAATTGGGATAAGCTGATCCCAGGATACCACATTCCAGTCCGGCATGAATTACTTTCACCTCCGGCACCTTTCCGAACTTATTGTTATAAACGTCTTTCATTGCATGAAGGATGGGTGAATCCACATTCGGTTTCCAACCCGGGTAATCTCCTGATGAATAAGCCTTTCCGCCTGCTTTTTCAAAAACATCGCGAATTTGGGCAGCCAGCTTTTCTTTGTCAGCATCAACCGAACTTCTTTGTAAGGTTCCAATCACAAACTGTCCGTCGCTCATTTTAACGGTGGCCAGATTGGTAGAAGTTTCTACCACACCCTCCATATCTTTCGACATGGCAATAACCCCGTTCGGGCATTTGGCAGCAGCCTCAAACAAACTATTCTGTGTTTTTGCGTCAACAACATTTTCGGGCAATTCAGCAGCTTCTGCCTGGATGGAAAGTCCACCATCTGCTTCGGCAAACTCATCTTTGGCAATTGCCTCAAATTCAGCAGAAAACTGTTCGAAAAGTTCAGCATTTTTAGCAGGCACAACAACTGTTGCAAAAGCCTCGCGTGGAATAGCATTACGCAAACTACCACCATCAATCTGAGCCACACGCAATCCAAATTTATCAGCTGCCATCAACAATAAAGTATTGATGATTTTGTTGGCATTGCCGCGGCCAAGATGAATATCCAGACCTGAATGACCACCTTTAAGTCCTTTAACAACAATCCGATAAGCTTTATGATCTGCAGGAATGGCCTCCAGTTTGAACTTAAACTCACCAGTGGAATCAACACCTCCGGCACAGCCGATATAAAGTTCGCCCTCATCTTCAGAGTCCATATTCAACAAGATGTCGCCTTTCAAAATACCAGGTTTCAGTTCATTAGCACCTGTCATGCCAGTTTCTTCGTCGATGGTAAAAAGGGCTTCAATTGGTCCGTGCTCCAGATCAGTGGCTTCCAAAACTGTCATGGCTGCAGCTGCTCCAATACCATTGTCGGAGCCCAGCGTTGTACCTTTTGCCTTAACCCAACCGTCTTCGATATATGTTTCAATCGGATCTTTTTCGAAATCATGATCTGTCCCCTCATTTTTTTGAGGAACCATAT
>DJVY01000063.1 GCA_002440885.1 Bacteroidales bacterium UBA6244 | reverse complement strand
TTATCAGTAAAAGTGCCCTTTGGGCACCTATGGGTGTCGTAATCTGCTTTGGAACATTAACGTCGATGGTATTTTTGGTGCTCATCCTTCCTGTTGCTTATTGGTTAATCTTCCGTAGGGTAGATAAAAAAAGTAAAAGATTAACTATCCAAGATATTGTTAATAACGGGAAGGTGAAACCTGCAATTCTAACCATGGTGCTGATGCTTGGTTTAGGCACTTTTCTGCAGGCACAAAACAACTATACGCTGGAACAGTGTAAAAATCTGGCCCAGCAAAACAATGTTCAGGTAAAAAATAAAATGCTGGATGTTAAAATGTCGGAACAGGTAAAAAAAGCCGCCCTCACTAAATATTTCCCTCAGGTGGAAGCGACTGGTTTTGCATTCCAATTTGACAAACCTGTCATCGAGTTAAATGTTCCGGGAGGAGACCTACCTGTTTATAATGGGGACCCGGCAACATTAGGAACGGCAACTGAGTTTGCCTATTTTCCGGGTATGGATCTTTCGATGTTTGAAAAAGGAACAATTGGTATGGTAACTGCTATTCAACCTGTTTTCGCAGGAAGGCGTATTGCTACCGGAAATAGGCTTGCCAGCCTGGGAACGGAAGTCAATCAGATTCAATTAACCTCAACGAAAGACCAAATTTCGATTGAGACTGAACAAAAGTACTGGCAGATTGTGGAACTGGGCGAAAAAATAAAAACACTGCAACGTTACATCCAGTTGGTCGACACGTTGCATAAGGAAGTAAACGATGTGTACCAGGCCGGATTGATTACCCGCAATGACCTGCTTAAAGTGGAACTAAAAAAGAACGAACTTCAGATGAACCTACTAAAACTTGACAATGGTATCAGTCTGGCAAAAATGGCGTTTTGCCAGTTTATTGGTGTAGCGTACCATCCTGATATCAACTTTGTAGACAACCTTGTTCAGGACAATCCACCCCAACTTATTTACACCGATCATAAGCAAGCATTGTTACTCAGGTCAGAATATCAGCTGTTACAGAAAAGTTCAGAAGCTGAAAAGTATCAAACACGCATGCAGCGTGGTGAATATATGCCTCAGCTTGGTGTAGGTGTTGGAGGTTTGTATTTGGATGTAATGGACGGTAAAAGCACAACTTCAGGGCTCGTTTTTGGCTCGGTAAATATTCCGATTTCGGGCTGGTGGGAAGCCTCACATAAACTGAAAGAACGCCATATGAAGGAAGAGCAAAACCAGAACATGGTTACCGATAATACCGAAAAACTATTGCTTCAGATGCAGCAAGCCCGCAATACCCTGGACGAAGCCTATCAACAGGTTCAATTGTCTGAGATATCAGTTAGCCAGGCAGAAGAGAATTTTAAAGAAAGCCACGACAACTTCTCGGCTGGCATGATCAACGTTTCAGATTTACTCGAAGCTCAGGCACTTGTTCAATCTTCTTATGACAACCTCACCAATTCCAGATGTAATTATCAGGTTGCAATATCCAATTATTTGCAGGCAACTGGTAAATATAAACAATAATAACACCAGGAAAGAGGAAAAATATTCATCTGTTTCTGGCTAATTTTTAATTTAACACATACGCCATCATGATCGCAACCCTTTGGGAAAGCACCAAACACAATGCCTACAAGGCACTTAATCCACTTATCCGGCTGCTGTCGAAAACCGGCATTACGCCCAACGGCATCACAACCATTGGACTGTTAATTACAATCATTTCAGCAGTTGTACTGGTTGTTGGTGGCGAGATAGGCGATCGTTCTGACTTCAGGTACATTTCCTGGTTTGGTGCCATAACCTTATTTGCCGGAGTTTTCGATATGCTTGATGGTCAACTGGNNCACGCAAGACCAATAAGATGAGCACTTTTGGAGCTTTGTACGATTCTGTTTTAGATCGCTATAGCGAAATGATTATGTTCTTGGGCATCTGTTATTATCTGGTGTCGCATCACTTCTTTTTAAGCTCAGTTTTTGCTTTTATTGCCATGATAGGATCTATTATGGTAAGTTATGTGCGCGCCCGATCTGAAGCTCTGGGCGTTGATTGCAAAGTAGGTCTAATGCAACGCCCCGAAAGGATTTTGACAATTGGGATATCGGCCATACTTTATGGTACTATCACCTACTATTCTGGTGAATTTAAGGTTAGTGTTGATTGGTTACCTTTTCCTCTGGTCGAAAACATCAGCATTTTTACCATTCCTATTTTTATCATGGCCATTTTGACCAATCTCACAGCAATTCAAAGACTTAACCATTGTCATAACAATATGTAATTATGCCATCTAAACAACAATATCAAATGAATTCACAATCAAATATTAAGAAACCTGAAGGAAAGCTGGGAATACTCATTCCCGGAATCGGGGCAGTTTCCACAACCTTTATGGCAGGCACCATAGCAGCCAGGAACAACATGGGACAGCCCATAGGATCCATCTCGCAAATGGGAAGAATCCGTCTGGGCAAAAGAACAGAAAACAGAAACCCGATGGTCAGTGATTTTGTTCCGCTGGCTTCGCTAAATGACCTCGTTTTTGGCGGGTGGGACATATTTCCCGATAATGCCTACCAGGCAGCCATGAAAGCTGGTGTGTTAGATAAAAGCTTGCTTGGTTCACTGAAAGATGAGCTCTCTGAAATTGTACCCATGCGTGCCGTTTTCAACCCGCATTTTGTTAAAAACCTGCATGGGGAACATGTAAAACCCCATTCCTCCAAAGTTGAATTAGCTACCGAACTGATCGCTGATATACAACATTTTAAAGCAGATAATAACTGTAACAGACTGGTCATGATCTGGGCTGCATCAACGGAAGTCTATATAGAAAAAACATCTGTTCACTCTACCATCGAGAGTTTTGAGAAAGGCCTGAGCGAAAATGACCCTTCCATTTCCCCCAGCATGATTTACGCCTATGCAGCCTTAAAATGCAAGGTGCCTTTTGTGAATGGAGCTCCTAACCTGACGGTTGATATTCCTGCGCTCATCGATCTGGCACAAAAGCAAAATGTACCCATTGCCGGGAAAGATTTTAAAACAGGACAAACCCTGATGAAAACCATCCTGAGCCCTGGATTAAAAACCCGTATGTTAGGTA
>DJVY01000109.1 GCA_002440885.1 Bacteroidales bacterium UBA6244 | reverse complement strand
TACGGTAGCTTGTTACGGCATGGACGTTTTCCAAATAGTAACCCGAAGGAAGTGCGGAAACTAAATGGTAAAAATCGCTGGCTATAAATCGTATCTCACCATTCATAAATGCCTCCAGTGCCTCACTGTATGTTTCGTAATAAACCAGATTTGCAAAATCCATGTCTTCGAGGGTAGTAGTCTCCCACCAGTCGGTTACCACAGCTATGGCGGGAAGCTGTTTACACTCTTCAATGGGCAGGGGAAACATAAAGTTCGATTCTCCATTCTCAAATATGGCATACATTCCCTTGCTTGTCGGACCGGCCCATTTGAACAGATCGGTGCGTTCGGGGGTAAACGTTGTTGACAACAGTGCCTTGTTTGGGCCACTTAAGATCGCATTATAGGCCTCCTCCCATGTATTGGCCATACTCATTTTAATATCGACACCTGCATTTTGCATGGCCTCGGCGGCAATATCAGCGTCTATTCCAATAATTTTCTCATTGTCAGTAAAAACGTAAGGGACGAATTCGCTGCCGTAAACCTGAATGGTAGCATCAGTGTCGGTTTTTTTGCAACCGCTGATGGTAACAAAGGTGGCCATCAAGAGGCACGAAACAGAAATTAGAAATAGTTTTAGTCTCATCTTTCTTTTTTTTAATTAGCGTGGTTTTCCTGCCTTTGCAAGATAATTTCTTTCAACAAATTTAGTTTCAATTCTTGCAATATATTGTAGGACAATTCTGATTCTCATGTAGGATAAAACTGATTGCTGTGTAGGATTTTTCCTACAAACCTATCGGCCATTTTCTCTTGCAATGGCACCCTTTGTCTAAATTCTCAGGTACAAGGTGTTATATGTCAGGTGTAGGAAAGAGGTTGTTAACCGGATCGATGGTCAGTATCCCAGGTAGTTAAGTGTCTCTGTCGCCGTTGTCTCCGATCCAAAAGACCGGACTCCTTTCTCGATATAGTAATCAAGGGTCATTTCCGCCCGGTTAGTAAACATTCCATCTGTTAAGGGGCGGTTGGGAGTTATCGAACCCGCTGTGTTGGAATAATATTGATCCATCTGCACCCAGGTATCAAAGGAGTACGCATGAATGGAAGCCTTTGATTGATGCATTAGGTCGGCCTGCCAGGGTCTTAGAAGCTCTGCATAGTCGTTGGGAGCACCTGAAATGCTGGGACCAAAAAAGACGGCCTTTTGTTCTATGCCAAAATTAATGAACTCAACATAGGTCAACGAATCATCATTGTGCATGTCATCCGGGCCATCGCCCAGCCACAGCAGAAAACAGGTCGGAACCTGACCGTAAAACTGCTCTTTTAAATTCTTCATGCTTTCCTTTGAAAAGGTTTGAAGGATGACTTTGCCGTTGGTATGGCCTATGTTAACCTTCTGCTTGCCATCCGTCGCGGTGATGAACTGGCTTGTGCTTACTGCCGGACTGGTTAGAATATTCCATCCAAGCTGGTCAAGCTCTTGGTACACCGCCTGCTCTATGCCCGGATTTACACTTGGTTCTTTGGTTTCGATATAAATCCCCGGACGGTGACCTGCGTCTTGTTTATCTACTTCATAATCAAATATATAGTTTACTGATCCGTCTTCTTGTATCTGCTTTGTATAGATTCTTTCGCGTGTAACAGGATCTCGTTTTAGCCGCATTCCCTGAGCGATCATGATCAAATCCTCCAATGTCAGGATAGTCTGTTTTTCAGTGACAAAACCTTCCCGTGCCTGTTCAGGATTGGCTTCGTTAAACCAGCTTCCGGCATCAAGCTGCAGAAGTTCATCATAAGTAAAAGCGCTGGCAGGGGAGTCGGCTCTGTCTGGAAATACCTCCTCAATGTTGGTGGTTCGTTTTAATTCCACATCGTGTAAGGCTATAATTACTCCATCACTGGTTAGCTGTAGATCAGCTTCCAGGTAATCGGCTCCCATATTACGCGCCCACCGGTAGGCTGCTTCCGTTTCTTCTGGTGTCCAGAAGGTAGAACCGCGGTGCGCAATAACTGCATTTTCCGGGACATAATTTCTGATGACAACGAGTTCAGTACTGAGCTCTGATAAGTTGAATTGACCAGGATTCGGATCGTTATTTTTTTTACAGGAACTCAGCATAAAGAGTCCTGCTAAAGTAAAAATTACCAAAGTTATTCGATTCATATGAGTTCGTTTTTTAAGGTGATAATCTTTTCATTTGCTTCATGCAAATAGAACTTTTTAAAATTAGTTCAATGATGTTTTTACAAATTCCCGGCCGACATCTCCCATGGATGCAATGATGCGTTCGCAACGGTTCATGGTTTCCAACAAATTCATCTTCTCTTCTGCATCAAGCTTTTTTTCGTTCGATAAATAAGCTTGCCGAAGTTTTTTTATCCCATGGCCGGCTTCTGAGGTCATGACATTTAATAAGCCGACATCTTCCTTGTCTTTAAAATGAACAACATCCTTTAGGGTCATTAAAATTATATCAAGCCCTTCAAGCGATGAGCTTATAAATTGTTCCCCGTGCCCGGCTTTTTTTAATATTCGGTAATTATTTGAGAGGGCAACCATATTTTCAAATAAGGCGTTCAGTTTCGCCTGAATAGTAATCGATTGATTTAAAGCCTCATATTGTTCAAAATTTAATCTTTTTGAAGCCGATATTTCACTTATGGTTTCACTTATGGTTGTGTTTAACGACTGGTATCCTTCATGGTATGATGCCATTTTTAAATAGCCTTCTTCTTGGCGCAGTAAAACAAAAGTTGCTGAAATCAGGTTAATCAACCCGACCTGCTCCAATAACAATAGGTGAAGTGCCGACTCAGTGTCGTCTGTTATCATGTTGTAAATAAACTTGGGGGTAGCTAGTTTTTCTTCCAGGTTTTCAGGCCAAAACTGACTTAACAACCTGCAAATAAATGGTAACATGCCTGCCAATAATAAGCCGGGAATTATATTGAAAATAGTGTACAGCAAGGCTAACTGTATCCCTAAATTTGCACTTATCGACTGAACCAAAGCTCCCACAAGTGGAATACCACCAACCACTTCCACAATAAAAAGCGGAATAACGACCATAGCTCCAATAAAATTATAGTAGCCTTGAAACATAGCAATCTGTTTACTTTTTCCTGTGACTTTTGCTGAAAGGAAAAACGTTAATACCGATGACCCGACATTGGCACCGTATACGACCATCATGGCATCTGCAAAATTTATAAGGCCTGAATTTGTTAAAGCCAGCCCTATAATTATTGTTGCCATCGAGGAATGAATAATAAGGCTGATGAGTGCTGCGATGATAAACACGACAAAGTATTTCCCATGTGAGTTAATTAATGCCTCTTGCATCCAGGGCATTTCAATTAATGGGGAAACCCCTGACTGCATGGTAAATAATCCAAAAAATAACAAGGCCAGTCCAAAAATCAATCCGAAATAATTGGTGTATTTTTTGGAATTGAAGGAGGTAAATAAAATCGCCGAAATTCCTATAATAAGCAATATCACTACCTTGATGTCGAAAGAGATGAGAAAAATAATAATTCCGCCAAAGATATTTCCTCCGATAATTATGGGCAGGGCTTGTTTCACTTCAATGGCTTTGGCCTGGGTCATGCCAATGAGGGTAAATACCAGCGCCGACAGGCTTTGTGTAATGGTTATTAATATTCCCCCCAGAAAAATTCCCTGAACTGCGGTTTTCGTGAAACGAATGATTAATTTTTTAACCTTCTTGTTGGTTAATATTTTCAAATAATCGGTTAATATTCGTAAGCCATAAAAAAATAGTCCCAATCCTGCCAGAAATGATGCTATTGCTAATACAATCATATTTTTTTACCTAACTATACGTCAATATTCATTTTTTAGAAGCCAAACATTCAGTTATTGCAAAGTTTCAGGAGGTGACAACACTTTTCCCCTTTTACCTGGATCATTGGCTAGCACTACCCTCATTTGTCGAAATGTTAGTTAACAAATGTCGTATTATCTAAGAAAATTTACCTGTAAGATTTGGACTAAATGTTTGTAGGGCAAATCTGATTCTTTTGTAGGATAAATCTGACAAAAAATGATGCTGCCAAGGAAGAATGGATTGTTTGCAGCCAGATTAAATTAATTGGTTTTCAATACAGTACCTGGTGAGGTCGGTATTTTTTTCCAATTTCATTTTTTCCATAATCCTGCTCCGGTAGGTACTTACCGTTTTACTTGAGATAAACAGTTCGTTTCCAATTTCTATTAAGGATTTACCGGTGGCAATGCTAATCATGATTTCAAATTCGCGCTCAGATAATTTCTCATGCGTGGACTGATTGCTTTCAGCATTTAATGATAAAGCCAGACAATCGGCAAGCGACTGGGAGATGTATTTGCCATTTTCTGCTATCTTTCTTACGGCCAACAGCAGTTCTTCTGCGGCAGCATCCTTCGATAAGTAACCCGAAGCCCCATAGGTAAGGGCACGAATAGCGTATTGTTCCTGAGGATGCATGCTTAACATCAGTACATTGGTTTCAGGCCATTTTTTCTTTACAGATTGAAGGACATTTAAACCACTTTGGTCGGGTAATGAAATATCGAGCAGGAGGAGGTCGTAAGCTGTTTTATTCAACATATCCAGCACTTCACTTCCGTTTGCGGCTTCGTTAATAACGCGAACATTCTCGAGTTGGGCAAGTATTTGCCTCAGTCCTTCGCGAACTATTTTATGATCGTCACAAATTAGTATATTCATTGCCTAGCTATTATTAATGGGAAAAGTAATCATTATTTTACTTCCAAAGTTTTCGCCACGGTCGATCTCAAAAGTTCCACCTAACGAGGCCGCTCTCTCTTTCATGCTCATGATCCCAAAGGATTTTTT
>DJVY01000071.1 GCA_002440885.1 Bacteroidales bacterium UBA6244 | reverse complement strand
GTAAAAGTAGGAATATTTGGGGTTGGTATGACAGAGGGTAGTTGGGATATTCTGGTTTTTTGTGTCATGGCTGTCTAAACCAGACCCGTCAGGTTTTTTCAAGCCCGCCGGGTGGGGTGTAAAAGAATGTGTAGATGTTGACGAAATATCCGCAGGCCGGAGGTTTGTTGCTAATCGTTTTTTCCCACGATCCTCTCCCACTGCCTTATTTATTATTTGCTTAATTTTGCCAAAAAATAATTAACTACACTGACTATGAGCAATAAAATTAATGTAACCTGGAGTGGTGAAATGGCGTTTGAAGCCGAAGTAAATGACTTTAAAATCAAGATTGACGCCGATGAGCAGGTAGGCGGAAAAAACACCGGACCTCGTCCAAAAGCACTTACTCTTGTTTCGTTGGGCGGATGCACAGGCATGGATGTGATCTCAATTCTTGCAAAGATGCGAGTTGTGCCTGATTATTTCAACGTGCAAGTAACCGGTCAACTCACCACCGAACACCCCAAATACTACGACAAAATCCATATCGTTTACACCTTCAGAGGAAACGACTTGCCCATGGATAAGCTGGAAAAAGCCATTAGCCTCTCGCAAGAACGCTACTGTGGCGTCAGCGAAATGTTACGAAAAGCTGCTGCAATTACCCATGAGATTATCGTGGAATAACTTCTCCCTGTTCTGACACACAACGTGGTAGGGTTTTTAGGGGGCTTTTGGCTTTTTGCTATTGACTTTTGCTCAAAAAAACACCCTTATAATTAAACTTTTTAAGACCGAATGCCGAACACTGAACGCTGAAGGGTTGATTATTTGGTGTTAATATTCATTATTTCATTTATCCCCCTGTTTTGAGCTTAAAAAAAACTCCTGTAATTAAACGAGATTTTTAGCCAACAGCCTGCCAACCGCTACCAGTCTCCTCCAGACAACCTCACAAAAAGGTAAGCACTTGGTTAAAACCAAAAACCACCGTAAAATCAATGTTTTACGGTGGTTTTGTTATATATTGTGCTCTTTGGCGGAGAATGAGGGATTCGAACCCCCGGATCCTTTCGGATCAACGGTTTTCAAGACCGCCGCAATCGACCACTCTGCCAACTCTCCGGGGCAAAAATAATACCTTTTTGAAAACTGACAATCTCTTGCCTGAAATTTTTGTGTTGTTTTTGGCTGTGAACAGTTAGAGCCTTATTACTGACTGAATTACAGCTGTTTGTTTTTAGCCTCGCTCCGGATCAAACGGGATGACTTGTGTCGAAGGGTGGCTTTTCAGGTAGGTTTTGATCAGGCGACGCACTTCTTTGTTGTCGGAATACGCAGTGATGTGGTCGTGCAAAGCAATCAAATCGTGGGGCGGGTAGTCGTTGTTGATAAACCCAAAACCTTTGTACAGGCCGTTTTCCACTTTTACCACAGCCCGCTCATCGGGAGTGCGTCCGGTTTCGATAATAAAAAAGTTGGGTTGGTCGAACTGGTAATTCTCCAAGGCTTCCTGAACACGCTGGTTGTAGCTTTCTTTTGACTCGATGCCCAGGCACGCCCCGTTGCATTGGTGAATCTGATAATGAAAACATGGTCCCTGAGTGTCGTATAAGCCGCAAAGTTTTTGGCATAATCCGTATTCGGCAATCAGCGCCTCTACATGGTTTCTTCCTTCGTTCACGGAGCTGTAGGTGTACACCGGGTTTAAAGTGCTGATTACCCGCATAATTTTTAAATTCAGGTAGCCGTCGTCGTCGAAATAGGTGTACAAGCCCTGGTTGTAGAATGTCCGCCGTTGTGCGCGGTTGTAGTGAGGTTGGTGCGTCTTTATTTCGTGCGACTCGAGCAGTAAGGCCACCAGCTCGTTTCCGGTGAGGTTAAACCTCACATCGGCAATTGAGTTGCACATCTCCACAGCCTTTTTGTTCAGGTTGTTGTTCAGGTGCGAAAGAATCCGGTCGTGGATATTAATCGATTTCCCGACATAAATCAGCGCCTGGTCTTTGTTATAAAAATAGTAAACCCCGGGAGCTTTCGGCAGGTTTTCGATAAGTGATTTCCCCAGCGACGACTGCATGCCTGTGAGGTTTGTGTTTTCCGGGTTTCTATCCATGCTGAGCAGCAGTTCGAACAACCTGGTAGTGGCCAGAGCATCGCCCTGAGCCCTGTGTCGCGCGTGGTTGGCGATGTTTAGCGCCTTACATAGATTTCCCAGTCCGTACGAAGGCTGCCCCGGAATAAATTTCCGGCTCAGCTTGATGGTGTCGAGGGTTTGTCGTTGGTAGTCGTATCCCAGACTTTTGTACTCGCTGCGTATAAAGCCGTAGTCGAACCGTACGTTGTGGCCAACGATAATTTTGTCTTCGGTAAGTTCGATTATTTTTTTCGCCAGTTCATAGAATTTAGGGGCATCTTCCACCATGCGGTTGTTGATGCCTGTCATCTGTGTTATCCGGTAGGGGATTTTCTTCTCCGGGTTAATCAACGACACAAATTCATCAACAATTTTGTGTCCGTCGTGGATATAAATGGCGATTTCGGTGATTTTTTCCGCTGACGGGCTCAGCCCCGTGGTTTCAATATCAACGATGGCATACTCACTCATGAGGACTTATTCTTACAAGTTCAACTTCATCTGGATAGCCTGAACTTGTTTTTTGAGTTGCATCAGCTCCTCGGCCATCTGGTCTTTTTCTTTGTTTGGTTCAGGAACTTCTGCGCTGATATAGTTCACAAATTTCCACACCTCCTTTATTTGGTTCACCGTCAGGTCGAAAGGCTCGTACAGGGTGTTGAGCGAATGCAGCCTGAGCGATCCGTGGGATTTGATGTTGTTTTCGGCCACTTTGAACACAACGCCTTCTTCGTGGGTTATCACGATGTAGGCATGGTGGTTACGGATAAAATTCCAGTCTTGCACGTATTCGCCTGTAACATACGACCCGTCGGGGATGGGGAGCATGGAGTCGCCACTGATTTGAAAGGTGCGGTATTTTTTCTGTTTCGACAGAAAAGGCAGTTTAAAGGTGGGCAGTATGCGTATGTATTCAGGGTCGGCATAGCCCATGGCATAGCCTGCACGTGCTTTCTCGTTTACCAGCTCGATGTTTTCTTCGTTGTTTTCGTCTACCGTGGTGGCCAACACCCGCAGGTTGCCTCCTTTGATAAATATGTCGTATCCACGTTCAAGCTGCGTCAACTGACTCTCCGACAGGGTGCTCAGGTCGACTTTCACCAGCGTGTCGATGGCTATGCCGAAATACTCCGAAAACTGCATCAAGGCCGTGAGGTTGGGTGTGGCTACCCCGTTTTCGTAACCACTCAGGGTAGGACGTTTCGTTTTGAGCGTGAACGCCATCTCATCTTGCGTGCGACCGCGGCGTTTGCGCAATAGTTTGATGTTGTTGCTGAAATACATGATCAGGATGTTTTAGTTAAAAAATATTTTTATCTGCCACAAAGATATAATAAAATGATTATATTGCAATCAAAAAAATGATTAAAAACTAATCAAAGATACAACATATTTTTCATTTGTCAAGTTTTCTGACTAAATTTTATGGATACGACCAACCGAACCATCGCACATTTTGACCTCGACACCTTTTTTGTGTCGGTAGAGCGTCTGCACAACAGCTCTCTTGTGGGCAAGCCTGTTATTATCGGAGGCATGTCCGACAGGGG
>DJVY01000170.1 GCA_002440885.1 Bacteroidales bacterium UBA6244 | reverse complement strand
TGTATTGTGCATAGTAAACCGTCTCTTTACCAAAGATATCGTTACCTTTTAAAAAATTATACCCCCAGATAAAAAGCACCAGAGCAACAATAAAACTAAGCCCTATGCCGAAAGCTTTATATCGATTTACATTTTTGTCTGCCATAGCTATAATAAAACGCTAAGTTACACATTTTGTTGTTATGAGAACAAATAACCCATAAATATCTCTTGCCGGTTAATTATTTGATTGTTGCAAGCGTTGTGCCTCGTCTACCGACACGCGCTTATCATTATGGAATGCCACAACGAAAGCATCGGAAAAGCCTTTAGAACGAACCTCCTTCTGGAAATCAACGGCCAGCTGATGAGACGAGAAAACGCCACTCGTGTATTTAAAAAGTCCGTTGTGTTCATAAAACCACAAGTCAGGCAGGCTTTTCAGCCGGGCATCCGATGGGGCGAGCTTTTTAGGACTGGCATAGAACTGAACCCGATAAACCACTGCCGGAGTTTCTGTGGTAACCACAACTTCTTCTTTCCCGATTTCAGGTTCAGGCTTGGTTTTCAGAATTTCTTCGCGGTAAGCGTAGGCTTTATTTTCTCTTTCAAATTCAATTTTATACTCTTTGAAAGCCCGATAAATGGCCGAAGCCAGATACACCTGGCCTTTTTCGGACGACAAAAAAGCTTCCTCTTTTGCATTGGAAAGGTATCCCAACTCGATAAGGACCGATGGCATGGCTGTTTTCCAAAGCACCAGGAATCCGGCCTGATGCACACTCCGGTCTTTGCGGCCCACACGCTCGCTGAACTGTTGTTGCACTTTCTGAGCAAAATTAAGGCTTTGATCGAGGTAATTGGATTGAAACAAGGTCAGGTTGATAATTGATTCTTCCGATCTGGGATCGAAGTCGCCGTATTGATCTGAAGCATCTTCTTCAAGCAATATGGCCGCGTTTTCGAGCATGGCGGCATCCATATTCAACTTCGATCTTTTGTCTTCAACTCCCAGCACATAAGTTTCTGCCCCGAAAATGGAAGCGTTGTTGTTGGCATTGCAATGGATAGAGATAAACAAATCGGCCTGGTTGCGGTTGGCGATAGCACCGCGTTCGTAAAGCGGAATAAATTTGTCGGTGTTGCGGGTGTAAATAACACGTACATCTTTAAAATTTTCTTCGATGTACTTCCCTGTTTTCAAAGCTACCGACAACACGATATCTTTCTCTTTTACCCTTTTTGTTAGTGCTCCGGGATCTTTTCCTCCATGGCCTGCATCAATGACAACGGTTTTTATTTTAGTGCCTCTCTGTGCCAAAAGAGAAAAATTTGCCGAAAAAATCAGCCCCAACACAATTGTTATTATCCAGATTCGTTTCAAATTGATATGGTTCTTAATTTTTGGAACTATATTTGCATTGTAAATGCATGCGTGAATTAATTTAGTAAACAAAGGTAAACCAAACGATTTTGCTGTACATCCAATCATCCTGCAAATTATTAACATGGGTTTGGTTATTACTCATCGTGATTTTTACCACGTCCCTCGGCGCTCAATCTCTTCCCGACACCATAATTACCAACCCCGAAAATGGTAATACGTTGGTAAAAGATACTTTATTGTATCAGGAAACAGATTATAACGACACCATCGAGGTTACCAGCCTAGCCGGAGACACGGTGATAAAAACAGCGGAAAACCGCACCAGAATTGAGGCTGAGATAAAACGTACCGCACGCGACAGCATCCTTCAAAACATCCGCGACAAAAAAGTATTTCTTTATGGCGATGCGGTAGTTACCTATGAGGACATCACCCTGAAAGCGGCTTACATCGAGGTAGACATGAATACCAACACGGTGTATGCCTCCGGTGTGGCTGACTCTGCAGGAAAAATGACGGGTAATCCGGAGTTCACACAGGCCGGACAGACGTTTAAGTCGAAAACCATGACCTATAACTTCGACACACAAAAGGGAATTATTATTGGCGTTATTACCGAAGATGATCAGGGTTTTTTACACGGCCAAAAGGTTAAAAAACTGAAAGACAATTCCGTGAACATATTGCGTGGGTCGTATACAACCTGTAATCTCGAAGAACATCCACATTACGGTTTCAGATTCAAAAAGGCTCGCGTGATTCCCGATTCTAAAATTGTTACCGGGCCTGCTTACATGGAGATAGAAGGCATGCCCACCCCAATAGCCTTGCCTTTTGGGTTTTTTCCCAACAAGTCGGGGCAAACCTCGGGCATTGTTATTCCGACCTACGGCGAATCGAATACCCGCGGTTTCTTTCTGGAAAACGGCGGATATTACTGGGCAATAAACGAATACATGGATTTACAGGTGTTGGGCGATATCTATTCTCGCGGCAGCTGGGGTATAAAACCACGCTTCAGATACAAAAAAAGATACCGTTATAGCGGTGATTTTAACCTGGGTTACGCCAAAAACGTAGTGGGCACGAAAGATGCACCCGATTATTCTAACACCACCGATTTCCGTATCCGGTGGTCGCATCAGCAAGACCCCAAAGCCCGGCCCAACAGCACGTTCACGGCTAACGTGAATATCGTGAGCTCTAACTATGTGAAGTACAACGTGGTGTCGACGGAGGATTACCTGAGCAACGAGTTTCAGTCGAGCGTGGCCTGGCAACGCAACTGGAACAACAAGTATTTCCTTACCCTCAACGGAAGTCATCGCCAAAACACCAAGACCCACGCAGTGGACATCACCCTGCCGGAGTTAACATTTAGTGTCAACAGGTTTTATCCGTTGAAGAAAGAAGGCGGCAAGACGAAGTTCTACGAAGAACTGGCCATAAGTTATTCGGCCAACGCCCGCAACTCAGTCGCCACTACCGACTCAACCATTTTTGATGACCAGATGTGGAATCATGAGATGCAATGGGGAGCAATCCACAAAATCCCCATTAGCCTGCCATTGAAGGTGATGAAATACTTTACGCTGAGCAATTCGATTAACTTTACCGACCGCATGGCCAGCCAGACCATCCGTATCCGTGATTGGTCGAACGACACAATTTTTTCCGCCGACGGCGACACCCTTGTAGGCTACAACCAAAAGGACACCATTCCGGGATTTCGTAACGCCTTTGACTTTAGTATGAGTACCAGCCTGTCGACAAAATTGTATGGCATGGCAAAATTTAAAAAAGGTCCGGTACGCGCCATCCGACACGTGTTTACACCAAGCATCGGCTTCTCGTACACACCTGATTTTAGCACAGATAACTACGGGTATTTCGGGTATTACCTCGACAAAGAGGGCAAGGAAGTGCAATATTCAGAATTTGATGGAACGCTGTTTGGCTCACCTCCCGGTCAAAAATCAGGGAGTATTACCTTTAGTTTTGGCAACAACCTCGAGATGAAAGTGCCTTCGAGAAAGGATACCATCACAGGAATGAAAAAAATAGTACTGATCGAAAGTTTCAATATCTCGGGAAGTTATAACCTGGCTGCCGACTCGCTGAACATGTCGACCATTGCCATGAGCGGCAGAACGACCTTGTGGAAAGGGCTTAGCATACAGTACAACTCGCTGTGGGACCCCTATGCTGCCGACTCGGCAGGCAATCGGTACAACAAATTTCAATGGGACGTGAACAGAAAGCTCCTACGCCTCGATAACACCTCCTGGCGTCTGAGTTTCAGCTACAGCATCAGCGACAAGGATTTTGGCAAAAATAAAGGCAAACAAGAAGAAGAAATCCCGGCAGAGCTTCCGCCCAATGCCACCGAAAACGAAATGGAGGAAATTATTAACAATCCCGACGATTACGTCGACTGGAAAATACCCTGGTCGCTTTCGCTGAACTATAATTTTACCTACACCAACAAGCTGAATTACATCAACTTCATGAAAGTGCCTACCGAAACCATCGTACAGACCTTAGGATTCAACGGGCAGGTGAACATAACCCCCAAGTGGAAATTTACGTTCAACTCGGGTTGGGATTTCACGCAAAATCAACTGTCATATACTTCAATCAACCTCTATCGCGACTTACATTGCTGGGAAATGCGCTTTAGCTGGATACCCACCGGGGCACGGCAAAGCTGGAATTTTAGCATTAATGTGAAAGCGAGCATACTCCAGGATCTGAAATTGAACAAGAAAAAAGATTTCAGAGACATCTAATTACCCAAACTGCATTTTTCTTTTTGAGCGATTGAAAAATGTTTAATTTTGAGAAAAGGATACGAAATGACCGATGACCTTGAAAAATACGAAGAACCCCTGGCCGCAGAGTATGAAAGTCTGTCGCAGGAAACGCTTGAATACCGACTGACCTTGTTTATAAAGGAACTTTTGCAAAATGATTTCGCCAAACTCACCAACATGATTTACCGACATGATGTAAACGAACACAAGTTCAACATCGCCCTGGAAGAACCTTCGGTCGATCTGCAAGCCCGCGCTGTTGCTTTGCTGGTGATAGAAAGAGAACTGCAAAAAATTGAAACCCGAAAAAAATACAGCCGCAAGAACAAGCCAACCTTGCCACCGCTATCCTGATGAACTATGGAAATTGAATGGAATCATATTGTCTTTGCTTTCGCACTCACCCTGTTTGCCGGACTCTCCACAGGCATCGGTAGCGCCATAGCTTTTTTCGCCAAAAAAACCAATACCGCCTTTCTTTCCATTGCGTTAGGCTTTTCGGCAGGAGTCATGATCTATGTTTCATTTGTTGAGATATTTGCCAAAGCAAAAACAGAACTCACACTGGCTCTTGGCAACACAGCGGGATATTGGGCTACCAGCGCTTCTTTTTTCGGAGGCATCCTGCTCATCGCCATCATCGACAAACTGATTCCATCGTTTGAAAACCCACACGAAGTGCATCAGGTAGAGGAGCTGGGAAGAGGTAAACAACCCAAAGATTTAGACAAATTAAAACGCATGGGTTTGTTCACGGCACTGGCCATTGGCATTCACAATTTCCCGGAAGGGTTGGCCAC
>DJVY01000079.1 GCA_002440885.1 Bacteroidales bacterium UBA6244 | reverse complement strand
ATCACAGCGGGGCATACAAAAAGTTGTTTTGGATGCTTCTCATTTCCTTCGTATCCATGTTTATATTAATGTATGCGATGGTTGATCGGTTATCCAATGTGATTCCCAATATCAATCAGTTTTATATGGCCGGACTAATGGCTTCTCCTATGTTGATCATCGAACTGCTGTTAATGGCAAAGATGTATCCCAATAAAAAACTCAACAAAGTCCTGATGGGTGTCGGTGTGTTGTCGATGGTGCTGTTTTGGTCCGGAATTCGGCAGCAGACCGCCGTTGGAGATATGCAGTTCCTAAAGTCCATGATCCCCCATCACGCAGGTGCAATCTTGATGGTCGAAGAAAGTAATTTGGTTGATCCGGAAGTCAGAAAATTGGGTGCTGAAATTATCAAAGCACAAGAGGAGGAAATTGCTGTAATGAAAGCTAAAATTCAAGAGTTGGAAAACCGAAAATAATCTTCAAATAGCAGAAGTTTAACGATTAAAAAAATAAATATGAAAAAATACACTTGTCCCATGCACTCCCAGATACTCAAAGATGAGCCTGGGAAATGCCCATTATGTGGAATGGCCTTAGTTCCTTTCGGTATACACGAAAAACACGATCACAGTCACCATCACCACGGCGATGATCCACAATCAGCAAACTTACACGATAAACACGAAGGCCATCAAACCCACGATTTCCTGCAACGATTTTGGATCAGTTTAATTATTACTGTCCCTATTCTGGCACTTTCACACATGATTCAAAAGTGGCTTGGTTTCAGCTTGGAGTTTCCCGGCGATAAATACGTACTGTTTGCTCTTGGGACTTTAATTTACCTGTACGGAGGGATGCCGTTTCTCAAAGGAATGATCGGCGAAGTCAAGGCCAAAGCGATTGGAATGATGACCTTGGTAGCCATAGCTATTTCTGTAGCCTATTTTTATTCCACCGCAGTGGTTTTTGGGCTTCAAGGAATGGATTTCTTTTGGGAATTGGCTACGCTTATCGTGATCATGCTGCTCGGGCATTGGCTGGAAATGCGTTCGCAAATGGCCGCATCCAAAGCCCTTCAAACTTTGGTAGCCCTTTTACCCAATGAAGTGACGGTAGAAAGAGACGGGGAAGCATATAGAATAAGGCTGGATGAATTGGTTAACAACGACATCGTAATTATAAAGCCCGGTGAGAAAATACCCGCAGATGGTGACGTGATCGAGGGGCTATCCTATGTAAACGAAAGTATGCTTACAGGCGAAAGTGTTCCGGTGAAAAAGGAAACCAAAGCCAGAGTGATCGCCGGTTCCATTAATGGAGACGGTGCCTTGAAAATCAGAGCAAAAGGTGTAGGAAAAGATACCTATCTAAATAAGGTGATCAACCTGGTGCAGGATGCCCAAGCCGCCAAATCGAACACGCAAAACCTTGCTGATAAAGTGGCCAAGTGGCTAACATTTATTGCGATCGGCGTAGGTGTAGGCACATTTGCATATTGGTATAGCGTAAATGGAGACTTGGCATTCGCGATGGAAAGAATGGTTACCGTGATGGTTATTGCCTGTCCGCACGCTTTGGGAGTCGCAATTCCTTTAGTGGTTGCCATTTCAACTACCCTATCTGCAACCAATGGCTTGCTTATTAGAAACCGGACTGCATTTGAGATGACCCGTAATCTAACGACCATTATTTTCGACAAAACCGGAACTTTGACCGAAGGGTCACACGCGGTACAAAGAATAATTGCTTTGGATAATTTTAGCGAAGATGAGATTATTCAGTACGCTTCTGCGGTACAGCAAAACTCCGAGCACCACATTGCAAAAGGGATGATAAATCTTCTCAAAGAAAAAGAACTTCAGTTATGGAAATCCGAAAACTTCCAGTACATGCAGGGAATTGGCGTAAAAGGAAAGGTAAACGGAAAAGAAATTGTTGCAGCAGGCCCGAATTATTTCACCGAAAACAAAATGGACATACCCGCTATGCCCCCAGAAATCGATCAGGATACAGAAACTGTAAATTATGTATTTATTGACGGCAAGGTTATAGGGATTATCACCCTCGCAGATAGAATTCGTGAAGGTTCCAAAGAGGCTATCGATAAACTTAAGGAAATGGGAATAAAATCCTTCCTGTTAACAGGCGATAACGAAAAAATCGCAGCATCGGTTTCCAATAAACTGGGGATGGACGGATTTTTGGCCAATGTGCTTCCCCATCACAAACAGGAAAAAGTAAAAGAATATCAGGCCAAAGGTGAGATCGTGGCCATGACCGGAGACGGTGTGAATGATGCCCCTGCACTGGCTCGGGCGGATGTTGGGATCGCCGTCGGATCCGGAACTGATGTTGCCGCTGAAACTGCTGATATTATCTTAGTAAACAGCGACCCACGGGATGTTGCAATTATGATAGATTTTGGCAAACGCACCTATCGCAAGATGACACAAAACCTCATTTGGGCGGTGGGTTATAATGTAATTGCCATTCCGCTGGCGGCCGGTGTACTCTATCCGAATTTTTTGTTGAGTCCTGCGGTGGGCGCTGTCTTGATGAGTGTAAGCACCATAGTGGTTGCCATTAATGCAAGTTTGTTAAAAATTAAATAATCACAAGATGAAATATATATTTTCGCTCTTTCTATTTATGGCAATGTCCATAAACAGTTATTCACAGAGCACCAAAACCGTGTACACCTGCCCGATGCATCCGCAGGTCGTGAAATCAGCACCCGGTAACTGCCCCATTTGCGGTATGACCTTGGTGAAGAAAACCGTTACTGAGAAAAAAACGGCGGCCAAATCCGCGCCCGCTCCTAAAAAGGCCACCGTAGTTAAAAAAACTACGGGTAAGAAACCTGAAATTACCGCTGCAAAAACAAAGACGGTAACGGAAGTTAAAAAACCGGTGATGCCAAAGACTAAAGCAGTACCGAAAGACCCAGCGAGCATCAAAACGCCGGAACATTCAACACCTGCTCCGCATCAGCATGAAGCAGCGCAAAAGATGTACACTTGTCCGATGCACCCCGAGGTGGTTTCGGACAAACCCGGAAAGTGTTCCAAGTGCGGTATGAATCTGGTCCC
>DJVY01000108.1 GCA_002440885.1 Bacteroidales bacterium UBA6244 | reverse complement strand
CTGTTTAAGCTGGTTGATTCGATACAGCACAAGACCTTACCTCATTTCTTAAAAGCTACCGGTATACTTTTGCTGGCAGCAGTTCTGGCCGTGCTAACTCACGCCACAAACTTATGGGCAACGTATGAATATGGAAAGGACACCATGCGAGGGAAACCTGAACTGACTAAAAATGCAGCGGTCAAATCAGATGGCCTCGACAGAGATTATATCACTTCGTGGAGCTATGGTATTGGAGAAACCTGGACTTTTTTAATCCCAAATGCTAAAGGCGGAGCAAGTGGTGTTTTGGGAAATGTGGATGCTGTAAAAAAAGCTGAGCCTGCTTATCGAAACATGATCGCACAGCAAACCAACGCCTACTGGGGTGATCAGCCGGGTACTTCCGGGCCGGTTTATCTTGGAGCTATCGTTTTGTTCTTGTTTGTTTTGGGTTTGTTTTATTTAAAGGGGTATCTTAAATGGGCCTTGCTGGTTATGACGGCGTTATCTATTCTGCTGTCGTGGGGGCATAACCTGATGTGGTTTACCGATTTTTTTATCGATTATATCCCCGGTTACAACAAGTTTAGGGCGGTTACCATGACTTTGGTTATCGCCGAGCTGACGGTACCCTTACTTGGTTTTTTAGCCCTTAACGAGATACTCAAAAATCCTGAGTTGATCAGGCAAAAACTGAATTATTTTTATATAACAACCGGATTGACAGTTGGTGTGATGTTGTTGTTTTATTTATTCCCAACCTCGTTTTTTAGTTTTTTAAGCACTCAGGAATCAATGCAGTTTAACCAGCTTTTGAATGGGCCGGAAGGAACTCAGGTTGCCGCTTACCTCAGCAACCTTGAAACGGTTAGGGTCTCTGTATTTCAGTTAGATACGCTGAGAAGTTTGTTTTTTGTTCTGGCTGCTGCCCTTTTGATTTATGCGTTTGTCCTTAAAAAAATCAAAGCCGTTTGGCTTGTTACCGCCACTTCCCTGCTCATCCTTGTTGATATGTATGGTGTAAACAGGCGGTATTTAAACAACGATAATTTCATCAAGGCCTCAAAGGCTGAGGTTCCTTTTCAAGCTTCTAAGGCTAATCAATTCATCCTGCGCGACACAGATCCGGATTACCGTGTACTCGATATTACACAAAGTACTTTCAACGATGCCAGCACTTCTTATTTTCACAAGTCGATTGGAGGTTACCACGGCGCAAAATTGCAACGTTATCAGGATGTCATTGAGTATTACCTTCAACCCGAAATGCAACAACTCATTCAGGTGCTTTCAAATCAACCCACCTTCGAGAGGATCAATCAGGCGTTTTATGGCACGCAGGTTTTAAATATGTTGAATACCAAGTATGTAATTTATAATCCTGAAGCGCAACCCCTGATTAATCCTGCGGCTTTTGGTGCTGCCTGGTTTGTTGATTCAGTGGTGATGGTTTCATCGGCGGATGAAGAAATTGAAGCGCTTGGGCAATACGATCTGCGAAACACAGCCATCGTGGACGATCGGTTTTCCGGTGTGTTAGCTGATCTAATAGTTGGAAGTATTGATGGACTTATTGAAGTTGTCGATTATCAGCCGAATCGCGTGAAATATCAAACTCAAAGCAGCATGCAGGGATTGGCTGTTTTTTCGGAGGTTTATTTTGCTAACGGGTGGAACGTATATATGGATGGCCAGCCAGTTTCACACCTCAGGGCAAATTACATCCTGAGGGCACTTCCGATACCTGCCGGAAATCATTCTGTTGAGTTTAAATTTGAACCACGCGTTTGGTTCATTGGTGAGGCCGTATCTTTGGTCAGTTCGCTCATTATTTTGCTGATGATAGTAGCCGGAGTGGCCATTTTCGCACGTAAGCATTTCTTCAGTGAAAAGAAGCGATAACCATTGTAAGTGAAGGACATGAAAACAGTTCTGGTTATTACCTATTACTGGCCTCCCAGCGGTGGGGGAGGAGTGCAGCGTTGGGTGAAGTTTACCAAATACATGGCGCAGTTTAATGTGAAGCCCATCGTGTTGACGGTAAATCCTGATTATGCCTCTTATGCGGTGATTGATGAAAGTTTATGCCATGAGGTGTCTGGGGATATTCTGGTTTTTGCAACCAAATCATTTGAGCCTTTTAACTTGTATAAAAAGGTTACTGCTCAAAAGGAGATCCCTTTCGGTGGTTTTGCCAATGAAGATAATCCGGGTTTTCTACAGAAATTTTCCCGCTTTATCCGTGGGAACTTTTTTATCCCTGATGCCAGAGTAGGATGGAACAAATATGCCTACCGGAAGGCTGTCGAGCTAATACGTAAGTATCAGATTACCACTGTTATTACAAGTAGTCCTCCGCACTCAACTCAGCTACTGGGTTTAAAGCTCAAAAAAAATCTGAATATCCATTGGATAGCTGATCTGCGTGATCCCTGGACAGATATTTACTATTACGACAAAATGTTTCATACGAAGCTGGCCAGAGAAATCGATAAAAAAAAGGAAAACAAGGTGTTGCAATCAGCCGATAGTTTAATTGTCGTTAGCGATGCCATTAAGCATTTGTTTGCCTCCAAACTGGCAATTCGTGAAAAAGATAAAATTGTGGTTATTCCTAATGGGTTTGATGCAGACGACTTTTTGCCAAGGCCATATAAGCGCCAGACTAAGTTTGTCATAGCCTATACAGGAACACTAGCCGATAATTATCACATCGAGGGTTTTTTAAACGTCGTCAATAAGCTGATATCAATCCGTGGTTCAGTGGAAGTTTCTATTCATTTTGTGGGACGGGTTTCAGAAAAATACAGGCAGATGATTTCGTCTTCCGGGTTAAACGCTAACACAATTTTTGTTGGTCATGTTGATCATCAAACCTCCATATCTTATCTGCAACAAGCTGACGCGTTGCTTTTGGCTATACCGGATGTGCCTGAAAATGCGGGTATTCTGACAGGAAAGCTGTTTGAGTACCTGGCGTCGCAAAAACCTGTTTTGGGTTTAGGGCCGGTAAATGGAGATGCCGCTAAGATCATTGAAGAATGCAATGCCGGACAGATGTTTGACTATACTGATGAAAAGGGAATGTATGAATTTCTGAATAATTTGATAGTGGATTGGGAGAAACCATCCCGAACTTCTGTTGGCGATCAGACGTATTTGAAGTATTCACGCGAAAGACTTACAGAAAGACTTGTTGAGCTGATTCCACAGTAAACAATTTGTTTCTATAATATGAATGAGAGTTTTGTGAGCCCAGATTTTGGTATGAGTTTATTGGGCTAAGAAAGCCCCAGTGATACGCAAAAAAAATGTACTGAAAATCAATGTGAAACATTTTTTTTGTTGAAAATTGTTTTACATTTGTGCATCACACATAAAATAAACCTTATGAACTCAATGGTTAGAAAATTCTGGATTATCTTGTTGGTTTTTTCATCTAGCTATACTATTGGACAGGACACTGTTACAATGGTGTTTAGCAATGAATTGATTAAGGATGCGTACATTAATATTGTAAATGATGAACCTGACGCAACAAGGCAAAGTCTGATCGCCTCTGTTTGGACCTATTATGGTGAGTTTGGCATAGGACGGAGTTTGATAGGGTTTGATTTTTCGGCACTAAGAAGTGATTTTCGTGTATTAGAGGCCAGATTGAATTTGTTCCATAATCCGATCTCAGGCCATATCGGACACTCTAATTTGGGTGGAGAGAATGTGGGCACGATCTTCAGAATTACAGAACATTGGGTTGATAACCAAGTAACCTGGGCTAATCAGCCTGCCACTACCAATACAAATGCCATTCTTATTCCTGCTCCGCAGAGCGATGACGATGATTTTCTTGATGTGGACATTACCCCGATAATCAGGGATATGATACGCCATCCTGAAACCAGTGACGGGTTTATGATTAAGCTTTTCAGCGAAGATTCACTTTACAGAAGTTTGGTATTCGCCTCATCTGATCATCCGGATGCAAACCTTCATCCGTCCATTATAATTACGTATGTAACTGACTTGCCAGCTGATTCAATGTATGCCACACAACCGGACGAGACGACCGGTAAGGATGCATTTGTTTCATCGGGAGACGGTTTTAAAACCAATGAGCAAAGTCTGATTGCTTCTGTAAATGAAACCGGGCAAGGGATTGTGCTTTCAAGGAGTTTTATTCATTTTGATTTAACACAATATTCAGATAGTTCAGTAATTACATTAGCCGAATTGAGCTTGTACCACGATCCTTATGCTGCCATAGAAGGGCATATTAATGGCGGTCAATCCAATAGCCTTGTGGTAAGCCGGATCGTTGATCCATGGGATGAGGATGAGATTAATTGGATTAA
>DJVY01000124.1:2010-6004 GCA_002440885.1 Bacteroidales bacterium UBA6244 | reverse complement strand
ATTAGCAGGATAAAATCGATTAACGGTGTTTGCAAATTCAGCAGCGAGGAGGGAAAAGGATTTAGAATCATTATAGAGATATAATCATGTGAGGATGTTTTTTTCTTACTAATTTTGCAACACACTAGACACGCTCATGGCAGAACCAATTCGTATAATAATAGTTGACGACCACGAAATCTTCAGGAACGGCCTAAAGATGGTGTTGGGCAAACTATCGTTTATTCGCATAGTTGGCGAGGCAGGTAATGGTCAGGAATTTCTCGACATCATTCGCATGACACAGGCCGATGTGGTGTTAATGGACATCGAGATGCCGGTAATGTCGGGCATCGATGCCACCACCATTGCCCTAAAAGAGCATCCCGGATTAAAGATAATTGCACTGACGATGTTCAACGACGACGACTACATCCAAAGCATGATGGATGCAGGCGTAAGGGGCTTCCTGATCAAAAACATCAACAAAGAAACCCTCGACAAAGCCATACGAACCGTTTATGGAGGAGGAACTTACTACAGCGAAGAGCTTTTTAATTTCTTTACCAAGCGGTTTTCACCGGAAGAAAAGCACAAGGAATCTGACATCAAGTTTACTTCGCGCGAGAAGGAAATCATGCAGTTGCTTTCTGAAGGGTTGAGCAACAAGCAAATAGCCGAAGTGCTGTACATTAGCGAGCGTACTGTGGTAGGGCATAAATCGAACCTGCTGGCAAAAACGGGTTGCAAAAATGCGATTAGCCTGCTGGCCTACGCCGTAAAAAACAACCTCGTTATCATTTAACCTTCCTTTTCAGAATCACCAGGTCTTTGTCCTCGAAAAATACTTCCCAGTCGCCGGAATTGCGGTAAGCATAAATTTCTTTGTAAAAGAGCGGCTCATCAAGAGGATAGGTGTTTTCGATGGTGGTATAAACGATAAACTCGGCCTCTTTCACGATAGGAAACTGGTAGATTTTATCGCGCAAAGCCAAATGCGGAACAACTTTTGACTCGGCACTAACTACCGCATCAGGAGGAACCCTCTTCAGGTTTTGGTGAACCATTGCAACATCAATCGTTCGGGTGTAATGGCTTTTTTTATAGAACCTGATCTTATTTTTATTTGTATACAAAACCGTGTTGTCCATCACACGAACAGTTCCTGCAACAATTCCAAGCATTAGCAAAACAACAGTAAGCTTTTGTATTCCGCGGCGCTTAACAGAAGCGATAACCGAAAAAGCTCCAACAACCATAACCGGCACGAATTCAATAGAATAATGGTCACCTACCCCCCACATCAGGTAATTGTCGTGATACATTTTTTGAAACAAAACAGGAATGAGCATCACCAGATATCCGGGTCTGAAAAACAAAAAAGGCAATCCGGAGAGCAGAAGCAGGACATAAAATTCGGTTTTAACAAAATCACCATGAGGACTTTGGTTGTGGTTTACGAAAAGGTTCAGCAAGTTGTCGTAAGGATGTAAAAACAGATTTCGCAAAGCCTCTGCCGGATTGCTTCCCAATGCTGAATATAAAAATCCGGTGTACTCACCCTCTGCCGAAAAATAAGGAATAACAACGGTTACAGACAATATAAACCACATCACCGCCAGCACAAAAAATGCAAGCAGTAGAAGTACCATTTGCTTGTTTTTCCAGAACTCAGGCACTAAGCCCAGCACCACAAAGGCCATCCACAAGGCCATATTTTCTTTTCCAGCCATGATGGCTATCAGAAAAGCTAACGAAATCAATCGTTTATCTCTTTTTAAATAGAGGAAAAACCAGGGGAGCAACATGGCGGCCACCACATTGCTGTGGTAATCGAACGACAAAGCTGAGAAAACCCCAAAAAACAAATAAAAAGCCAGCATAGCCCAAAAAGCCAAACTGAGCCTGTCGGAACAAACCAACTTAAAATACCTGAACACTCCGTAACCGCCAAAAAGGATGGCAAGAATTTGAACGACAAGCAGGGTGTAAGAACCGAACAACAACGACAGAGGAGAAAAAAAGATAAGGTATAAGTTTAAATGCCCCCCGAACAAATTTTCAGCAGCAGGTTTAATCATTTGGCTGTCAGCCCACCGGAAATGAATAAAATCGTATAACGCGTTGGTATACAAGCCCAGATCGAGGGCTGCGGTGCGGAAATTGTAATGGTTTACCAGCGAAACAGAGGCATACAATACGAAGAAAAACACAAGTATTGTCCACAACAAATACACTGAATTTAAACGGCTGAACTTTGCTGTCATCAATTATTTACATTATCATTTGGTTTATCCTATTGCGGCCACGAAATTAACAAATACCTCATTGCCTGTTGGCAACAAAAAGCATTTAACCTCAAAATTAAATGATTTAGGCAACGTTTTAGAAAAAATAACTGATCTTTGCTACATGTAACACAACGGTTAAATGAAAAAACTCGTGACCATAGTTGGGGCACGCCCACAAATAATCAAAGCAGCAGCACTAAGCCGCGCCATCAAAAAGCTATACAACCAGGCACTTACAGAAGTGCTGGTGCATACAGGGCAGCATTACGACGAAAACATGTCACAGGTTTTTTTTGGCGAACTGGGCATTCCTGCACCACACTACAACCTGGGAGTTGGGAGTCTATCGCATGGCGCACAAACAGCAATGATGATTGAGGGCCTCGAAAAAATTCTTCTCGTTGAAAAACCCGATTGGGTGGTGCTTTATGGCGACACCAACTCAACCCTGGCAGGAGCACTTGCAGCCTCTAAAATTCATATTCCGGTGGTGCATATCGAGGCCGGGTTGCGCTCTTATAACAAGTCGATGCCCGAGGAAATCAACAGGATTTTATGCGATCATGTTTCCACTTTGCTTTTCGCGCCTACCTACACCGGTTACAACAACCTGAAGATAGAAGGCTTTGATCCTGACACCAGTGCACCTTTTAGTCCGGACAATCCGGGGATTTTTCATTGTGGCGATGTGATGTACGACAACAGCCTGTTTTTTGGAGAACTGGCAGCATCAAAAAGTGATATCCTTGATATACACGGGCTAACCAATGGACATTTTATCCTTGGAACCATTCACCGCGACAACAACACAGACCAACCTGAGCGACTACAAGCCATCATGGCTGCTTTGATCGAAATCGCCGAAACCTACCACGAAACCATCGTTTTGCCATTGCATCCCAGAACTTCGCAGCTATTGCAACAAAATCTCGGACATGATTTGTACCGGAAGCTTAAAAGCACCTCCACCATTAAAATGCTACCTCCGGTTTCATTTCTCGACATGATTCAGTTGGAAAGCCAATCCAAACTCGTCATTACCGATTCGGGTGGGGTGCAAAAAGAAGCCTACTTTTTTCACAAACCCTCCATCATCCTCCGTCCTGAAACCGAGTGGGTTGAAATCGTGCAGGAGAAAGCCGCCATTCTGGCAGATGCAGATAAAGAAAGGATACTAAGCGCCTATCTCCATTTTTCGGATACAAAAACCACATTAAATTTTCCACCCTTGTTTGGGGATGGTAAGGCTGCAGAGTTTATTTGTGAGAGTATTTTGGGGTAAATAAGCTGAAAAATAACGAATCCCGGATGATTTCCCATTCGGTAAAAACTCTTAGATTTGCTTCATGAAGACCGCCACTATAAAAGAAATAAAGATTGAATTAAGCTCCCGATCACCCAATGAATTGTTGGAAATTTGTCTTCGGCTGTCGAAATTTAAAAAAGAGAACAAGGAATTACTGACCTACCTGCTGTATGAATCGAACGATGAAGAATCTTATATACAAGGCGTTAAATTTGAAATTGATCAACATTTTAAACAAATTAGTACCCGGAATTGGTATTTAATTAACAAAAGCCTCCGTAAGATTTTGCGTGCCACCAAGACCTATATTCGGTATTCCAAAAACAAACAGACCGAAGTAGAATTACTCATCCACTTCTGCATGCGGTTGAGGAACATGAAACCTTCTATCACAGACCACCACGTGCTAACGAATCTC
>DJVY01000124.1:0-1895 GCA_002440885.1 Bacteroidales bacterium UBA6244 | reverse complement strand
CAGACTCGATTTGATGCAAGACTTCCCAAAAAGCAAAAACAATTTTTTGAGAGAGCGGCCTACTTAGGCGGTTATAGAAACCTGACTGAATTCGTTATTATGGCCGTTCAGGAAAAAGCAAACATGATTATCAAAGAAAAGGAACTTGTAATTGCCAGCGAGAGAGATAGTCAAATCTTTTATGATGCCATTACAAATCCCACGAAACCTTCTGATTCGTTGAAAAGAGCATTAGCTGATTATGAGACTTTTGTCGCAAACTCAAATCAGAATAATGATTGAATTACTAAACAAAAAGCACGACCGAAACAATTTTGACTGTGGGAAAGAGCTGCTTAATAGTTACCTGAAATATCAAGCAGGACAAGACATGCAGCGCAAATTGTCTGTTTGTTTTGCGTTGCCGGAAAACGAAACCAGCCTAATTCAGGGATTTTACACACTTTCAAACTTTGGCATCCCGTTAAGCAATTTTTCTGAAAAAATTCAAAGAAAACTCCCTACATCGTACACCTCAATACCAACCACCTTACTTGGAAGATTGGCCATTGATCAGAGGTATCAAGGGCTTGGTATTGGAAAAGTCATGCTTATTGATGCACTAAAAAGGAGTTATGATAACGCCCGGGTAATTGGTTCATTCTCCGTTGTGGTTGATCCAATTGACCAGGAAGCCGTAAGGTTTTATAAGAAGTACGACTTTATTGAGCTACCGGATAGCGGGAAGATGTTCATAGCCATGAAAACACTTGACCACCTTTTTGGTTAAAATAAAATCTCTCTACCGCCTTCTCTGTTAACAAAGTAGTAAATAAACCCAGTCAGACTCCCGACAAAAAATAAATTGTTATACAAGGCTTTGAAATATCAAAGATTTTTGTACTTTTGCACTCCAATTTTTATGTATTAATTATCAATTAATTAACTAATTATTTTATTATGAACCAGTACGAAACCGTTTTCATTTTAACTCCCGTTTTGTCTGAAGATCAGATGAAGGAAGCGGTAAAAAAGTATGAGACTTTTCTCATCGACAATGGTGCCGAAATCGTGCATCGCGAAAACTGGGGATTGCGTAAGCTCGTCTATCCCATCCAAAAAAAATCCACCGGATTTTATCACCTGTTTGAATATACCGCTCCTGGCGATATGATTGCCAAGATCGAAATTCAACTTAAACGCGATGAACGTGTTCTTCGCTTCCTTACTGTAAAACTCGATAAGCACGCTGTTGCTTACAACGAGAAAAAGCGCAGAAACAAAGCTGCCGAAACTGCTGAAAAGGAAGCATAGTTATTCACCTACTAAAATTAAGAACCATGGCACAACCAAATTCAGATATTAAATATCTAACACCGATTGCAGTCGACACCAAAAAGAAAAAATACTGCCGGTTTAAAAAAAGTCGCATTAAATATATCGACTATAAAGATGCAAACTTCCTGCTCAAATTTGTGAACGAACAAGGCAAACTGTTGCCACGTCGTTTGACAGGAACATCTACAAAATACCAAAAGAAAGTGGCTCAGGCCGTAAAACGTGCTCGCCACCTGGCCTTAATGCCATACGTAGCTGATTTATTAAAATAAAGGAGGGAAAAGAAATGGAAGTAATTCTTAAACAGGATGTAAACGGAGTTGGTTATAAATACGACCTGATTACCGTTAAAAATGGATTTGGAAGAAACTATCTGATCCCCAAAGGACTGGCAGTATTGGCTGACAAATCAGAAAAAAAAGCTTTAGCAGAAATTAAAAAGCAACAGGCTTTTAAAGAAGAGAAAATTCTAAAAGAAGTTGGTTCAGTAGCCGAACTACTCAAAGGTCTGGAACTGACTATCGGAACAAAAGCCGCCGCCACAGGTAAAATCTTCGGATCGGTAAACTCAATCATCA
>DJVY01000091.1:730-7576 GCA_002440885.1 Bacteroidales bacterium UBA6244 | reverse complement strand
ACAAACAAGGATACCAGACGACCATAGAGCGCGATTTGCATGTTACCCTCCCCAACGACACAGAAGCTCCCGTGATTTCGGTATCAGATTTCCCGGCTGCAACCAGCATCTTCACCGCGGGTCAAACCATCTCTATCACAGCCCTGCTCACAGACAACCTGGGATTAGGGGGTACTTACGTTGGCCTGGTCAGAACTGATCAAGGGCTCGCCGACGAAGAAATGAACTACCAAAACACGATCACCTTGTTACATACCCACGACTTCGCCGATACGGATGAATACGCTCTTCACGCCGAAATTGTGGTAGGTGCAGCAATGGACAACAACGACCCACCCAAAGAAATTACCGGCGATCTGGCCTGGCAATCGGGTGAATATTACCTGCTGATCAAGGCTGTAGACAAATATGGTGGCCATGCGGCCTTTTCGCAACGTTATTATTTTGCAATTGAATACTAAAATGAAAAAACTATGAAAAAATTGCTTCTAATGCTTACATTAGCCTTGTCGGTTCTGCTTTATTCATGCAGTAAAACTGAAACCGATCAGGAATATCCGGAGATTATCATGGACCAGGCCGGATCTTTTCCCCTCAACTGCGACACCTTATACATTGGTGAAACTTTTTCGTTTTCAGCTTTATTCACCGACAATGCGTCCCTGGGTTCTTATAGCATCGAAATTCACAACAACTTCGATCACCACACCCACAGCACCGACATCGATGCCTGCGTTATCGATCCTGACAAGGTACCTGTTAACCCGTTTTTAACAATTCAGGAATTCGACATTCCTGCCGGGCTAACGCGTTATGAGGCAATGAATGAGTTCGCTGTTCCGGAGGGAGTGGACGATGGAGACTACCACTTCATGATCAGGCTGACTGATGAGGAAGGATGGCAAAGCATCAAAGGGATTAGCGTGAAACTCGTCAACAGGCGGTAACAAACACTAGTTCATAGGATAATAGTCCTTTATAAAATTCTGATCTTCCATAGGTGGCCGGATGTATTCTTCTTCCGGCCGCCTTTCGGTCAACACAATTTCCTCTTCGGGGAGGTCGTGGTATGGGATTTTGTTCAATAAATGACGGATGGTGTTAAGTCTGGCTTTTTTCTTGTCGTCGGCAGGCACGTCGTACCAGGGCGAGATTTTGGTGTCGGTATAATCGAACATGGTGTCCTTGGCCTTGGAGTATTCAACCCAGAGCTCACGCGATTTTAAGTCCATCGGACTCAGTTTCCAGCGCTTGGTTGGATCAGCAAGGCGGGCATGGAAACGCTTTTCCTGTTCTTCACTGCTCACCGAGAACCAGTACTTCAACAAAATAATGCCCGAGCGGATGAGCATCTGCTCGAAGTTCGGACAGGCCCGCAGGAATTCCCAATACTCGTCTTTGGTGCAGAATCCCATCACGTGTTCAACGCCGGCGCGGTTGTACCACGAGCGATCGAACAAAACCAGCTCGCCGGCGGCAGGCAGGTGCGCGACATACCGCTGGAAATACCATTGACTTTTTTCCTTTTCGGTGGGCGTCCCCAAAGCCACTACCTTACAAACACGAGGGTTCATAGGCTCGGTAATGCGTTTGATTACCCCGCCCTTTCCTGCGGCATCGCGTCCTTCAAAAATCACCACCACACGCAACCCCTTCGCCTTGACCCATTCCTGTAGTTTAACCAACTCAACAGAGAGCTTATTGGATTCTTTTTCGTAGAAACTCTTTTTCATTCGTCCGTCTTCGTGAAAACGGTTTTTGGCTTTCTTTGACATGGAAACAAGTGTTGGTTAAACAATGTATTACTCAGGAGGCAGGAAAGAAGCGCTGCGGCTCGAAGGATACTGGAACACACGCAGTTCAAATTCAGGTATGGACGCCAGAATATGGTCAAAAATCGAAACCTGTATCTCCTCATAAGCCACCCATTCGGTGGTGTTGGCAAACACATACAACTCAATGGGCAATCCTTTTTCTGTTGGCTGCAACTGCCTGACAATAAATGTCATGTCACTGTTTATATCAGGTCGGTTTCTCAGATAAGCCTTGAGGTAGGCCTGAAATACCCCCAAATTGGTCTGCCGCCGTCCGTTGACTTTTATCTCGGGGTCTATGCCCAAATCCTGGTTGTACTTCTCTATTTCAGCCTCTCGCCGGTCGATGTATTCCGATATGGCCTTTATTTTCCGGAAACGGGCCAACATCTCCGGGGTGCAAAATTTCACGGTGTCCATATCAATGCTGATATGTCGCTTGATGCGGCGTCCACCCGAATCTTCCATCCCACGCCAGTTCTGAAAACTGTCGCTCACCATGCTGTACGTCGGAATGGTGATGATGGTTTTATCGAAATTCTGTACCTTAACAGTCGTCAGGTTTATCTCGATCACCGTACCATCGGCTCCATATTTACTCATGGTAATCCAATCGCCGATGCGTACCATTTTATTGAAAGTGAGCTGCAATCCTCCGGCAAATCCCAATATCGGATCTTTGAAAATCAACATCAATACCGCTGAAATAGTTCCCAATCCAAGTAACAGACTGCTCATATCGCGGTCGAGCAGGAAGCCGATAATGCCGAGCAAACCTACCAGATAGGATAAAATTTTAATTACTTGTATTGGGCCGGCAATGGGATGCTCCTTGGCAAAGGAATACCTGTTATAATAGTCGTTGAGCGTGCTTAACACGCTATTGACCACCAAAACGGCGATGACATAGAAGAAAACGGTAGTAAGCCCTTTTAAAAGAACGACTACCGAATCGGATGAAAAAAAGGTGCTGTTTAGCCAAAAATAAATCCACAACCCCGGAACAAGATAGGAAATTTTCTTGAAGAACTTATTTTGAATAAGCAGGTCATCGAATCGGTTTTTCGACCTGTTTATCAACGGAATAAATACGGCTTTGATCACTACAACGGTGAGCCTGTAAAGCAAATAGGCTGTGATACTTACCAACACATAAGCTAACACTTGTACAAACAAGTTTCCCCACTCGGGTGAAATGCCGATACTTTGGAACAATTCAACAAGATAAGCCTTTGCCTGTAAGGCAGATTCATTCATGATGCTATCGGTTTAGAACTTACTTATGGCGTCGAGGTATTGGCTCCGGATAAATTCCAGCTTAGCAGGATTACAATTAAAATCGTAAATCCTCACCAGGTCCATCATGCCTTCTTCGGTAAAAATACTGGTCTGTGCCGCGTCAAATTTATTGTCTTCCAGGTTATATTTGAGGTGCATGGTCACTTTTTCAAAAGTCACCCAACGCATCTGTGTCGGCACTTCGATGTAATAGGTTTCTTTGTTAGAGAGATCGTGGTATATACATTCGCTGATTTTCTCCATTTTGAAATACTTTCGGATGCGGATGATACCCTCGTATGCCGGTACTTTTTTGGCCTTCGCAAACTCAATGCCGTGATCTCTGAAAAGGCCGATTATCTCAGGCAACGCGTGATACTTTACCTGACGAAAACGAATTACATGTACGGCCTTGTTCTGCATCATCACCGAGCCGGGGGTCGCATCAAACGTAAGGGGATGTGCTTTTTTAATTAACTGGATGGTCCTGAAAATCCGTTCGTCGTTGTACATGATCTTCAACACAACGAACAAGGAATCCGGATCGAGTCGGTCAGGAATCGTGGTGCCGTGATATCCGGGATAGGGAGCTAACGACTCAAGTACCAGCGCGTGACCGGGCGTTTCAATATCAACGGAAGCGAGCTTTTCCCTTTTAATAACAGTACCAATAGTTTGAATAGTTTGATGGTTCATAGACATAGCAAATTAAGTTAAACAGTAATTGACAGTGAGCTAAGATATACAGTTTTTTTTAATCAGCACCTTTAGTGCCTAAAAAAAATTTATGCTCTTTAGCACTTTTTCAGCAACATAAACAATTCTCGGTCGCGACGGGGTTTTATCGAATTGTAAGATGTAGCAAAATGCTCCATTTCAAATTTCCCGGCGAAAAGTGTGCGGTAAGCGTCGGGTGTGCCGCCAAAAGGTGGCCCGTTGAAGTTGAATTCATGGTTGAAAAGCAACCCGACCAGCTTACCCTGATCAGCGAGTAATTCGTTGACTTTGTTTACATAAGCAGTCCTTTGCTCCGGTAGCAAGGAGCTGAAAAAGGTCTGCTCTACAATTAAGTCGTAGCTGCCCTGATGATTAAAAAAGTCCTCACAAAATACCTGTCCGGCCGGAAAATCGGGATAACGTGTCAGGAATTTATCAACGATCACAGGACTAAAATCGAGCATAAACACCTGATGGAATCCACTTTTATGCAGGTACTCGGCCTCCCAGCCTGCTCCTGCCCCCGGCACAAGGATGCGCAGGTCTTTGTTGGTCAGCTGGTCGAAATAGTCGCGCAACGGGGTCGAGACATAGCCGATATCCCACCCGTTTTTCGGCTTTTCGTTTTCTACATCCCAGTATTCACGTGGAAAAAGCTTCATCTGCAGATTTTTGACTACAGTTCCGGCATAAACATTGGATCCCATGGCGGAAGCAACACCGGCTCTTGACTGAGCACCTTGAGCACCTCTTCGGAGATATACTTTTTATGAATGATTATCCTGAACATGAATTCATCAAACCAGGCATCGGTCATGGTGAGATACCCTTTGTTCCCTTTGTCAGCGCCCCAGCTGTTTTCGAGCTTCCATTTGTCTACCGTGCCATCGGGCAACACATTGACTCCCACAAGCGACATCCCGTGGGTAGATCCGCTGTCGAAGGTACGAATGCGCTCACTTTTGCCCATGCGGAAGTCTACCCCAAAAAGATCCTGGTAGGCGTAGTTGTTCAGATCGAGGGTGCCGGTTTTTATATTCAATTGCTTCCCTACATCACACGAAAAATACATGGCCTGGTTGTCCATGATCGAGAGTTTGGCAAACGCTTTTATGTCCTGGTTCGGCAGATTGATATACTTCCAGTTTCCGCCTTCCACCAGGTTCCGGTCGTATTGAATTTCGTACAACTTGTTGTACTCGCGTGTAGGATCATTCATAAACATCACGTAATCTGATAAGTTCACACCAATGATTTCGTTATAGAAAGCCTTTGGCGTAAAGGTTCTGGCTTCGCTCACCTGACCATCGGCATTCTTAAACTGCCACACGAACTCAACCGGAGGTTCTCCAAAACTCAACACGAGCATGCGGTAGATTTCTTTCAACATGTTTACTTTGGCCTGTTGTTTCATTTCATCGGCCATGCGTGAGACAGCAATTTTACGCATCTCCAAACCAAACTCGCGGAGTTTTCGGCTCAACAGGCTTGAAAAGACGGCCGTGTTTTCGCTCTGATAAGTATCCGGCATGGCGGCAGTGGGCACAACGCCGTATTTCTGCACGTTGTCGGCAAAGGTAGTCCACTGACCGCCATCGCCAACAGGATTTTTAAACAGCCACTCCACCTCACGGTCGTCCATGGGCTTGATGGCCGTAGCCCGCGCAATCTCCAGAAAGAGGTTGGCTTTCTCAAACTGATCCCAGAAAAAATTGTAGGTATGACTGAAATCGAAATCGTTTATCTTATACTCCTCCTGAACCATGGGTTTCAGGGTGTTGAGGCCGGTGTAAAGCCAGCAACGTCCGGATGATTTCTGGTTGGCAATGCCTTTTGTGTTCACTTCGTGTGAAAAAAAATCGTTTAGCTTGCCCTCATTGGCGTGGTTCAGCGCCAGCTTTTTTATCTCGTTGTTGGTCACGGCATTCACCAGGGCCTTGTCAGTGGTGGTGTTACCGAAACTCGACTGAATTTCCTGAAGCATTTCAGGCGTTATGGCTCCCTGTTGCACCTGCGAAACACCGGCATATCCGAGAAACACCAATGACAAAGTCACTAACAACATGCGTTTTCTGTTCATGGTATCTATTATTTGGTTTTTACTTTATAGCCTTCATGGAGAAGGATTTGGAATATTTTTTCTTTAAAATCACCTTGTATAATCACCTGGTTATCCTTTACCGATCCTCCCACACCGCACTTCGATTTGAGCATCTTCCCCAGCTCTTTCAGGTCGTCTTCGCGTCCGACGAATCCTTCCACAAGGGTCACCTTCTTCCCTTTGCGTTGCTTCTTGTCGAGTGAAACATAGAGCTTCTGCTGTCCTGGCGACAGCGTTGGGATTTCCTCTTCGGCATCGTTGTGCGGCACAAAGTCTGGGTTGGTAGAAAACACCAGGTTAAAGTCGTTAAATTTTGCCATCTCCTCTATTTATAATAACATCCAAAGATAAGGGATCAATTTTAATGTGTAGCTTCTTTGCCACCCTTACCGGCTCTCCATCTATATTTACCATGCGGTTGCGCGATTGGGTCACCGTTAACCGGGGTGTCTGTATAATGTGTACTTCGTGCGCCAGATTAAATTTTTTCAGCAAAAGCAGGTTTGCGATAACCGGCAAAGATACCAGCAGTGGCTTTTTTACAATGCACACATCCAGCAACCCGTCGGAGATGCGGGCTTCGGGTGCGATGGTGGTGTTGTAACCAAACTGGTTGGAGTTGGCAAAGGCGATGAATAGAGCCCGCGTTTGCAGGGTGTCGCCGTTGGCAAATCTAAGTTTGTACTTTTTTGGCCTGTAACTGAGGTATTTATTGGCCACTATCGTGAAATACCCCAAGAACCCTCTCCTTTCGCTCTTGGCGAAAAATTTGGCCACCAGCGCATCAAACCCCACGCCGGCTATGCTAACGAAACGCTGGCCATTTACAGTGCAGGTGTCGATTTTGGTGTGCACTGACTGATTGATCAGAGCGATGGCCTTGTCTGTTTGTCGTGGGATACCCAGATGACGTGCAAGCCCGTTTCCTGATCCCAT
>DJVY01000091.1:0-633 GCA_002440885.1 Bacteroidales bacterium UBA6244 | reverse complement strand
ATTAGTCTCTCAACAGATTTAGTCAGCTGCTCATGCTTTTTCCCACCGGAATGCGGGTTCACGATAAACATGAGTTTCTTTTTCATCTCTGTCTTTTTGGTTGTTCCTATCTTTTGGCAAGCGTTTATGGTATATATCAAGCACTAAGACCATCATTTCCCCAACACCACCTTCACCACACGCACCTGCTCATCGGCAGCTAATCCACTTTGATCTTTCACGTTATAAGTAACCTGATATTCTCCTTCTTTGGTGACATCCACCTCGATTTTAGTCTGAATATCAGCCGTCAGATCCAGGGTATCGCCCGCACTAGTTATATCATAAGCCAAAGCACCCGCATCCACATAAGGCAAATCCAAAGCCCAGTACACCGGATTATACCCCAAAACGACAACCACCGGCTTAACACCATCGCCGTCATCCGATTTTTTACACCCCGAAAACGACCCAAACAACACAGATACCAGACCAAGTAAAAGAACCAATTTGCGCATAATTATAGTGATTTTCCGCAAAAATACTGAAATTTTACCGGAAGGCCATCAGCCACCAATGATTTTCCAGCTGTTTTGTCATTCCTCTTTTTCTTTTGTCATTCCGACCCCTCCCCGCTCCCGCCAGTTTGCAACT